>CAMYMY010000209.1 GCA_947259625.1 uncultured Kiloniellales bacterium
ACAAATATGTATTCACTCGAAGAAATGACAAGGCAAGGTGACGTTGATGACGCAATCTCGAGGCAATGCCTTGAATGGCGCCGAGGCCATGGTGCGCCTGCTCCAAGCCCACGGCGTGAAGCATATCTTCGGCCTATGCGGGGATACGTCCCTGCCGTTCTATGATGCTCTCTACCGTCTCGATCACGGCATGCAGCACATCTTGACCCGCGACGAACGTTGCGCGGCCTATATGGCGGATGCCTATGCGCGCGTCACCGGGCGCGTCGGTGTCTGCGAGGGGCCGAGCGGGGGCGGCGCCACCCATATTCTGCCGGGCGTCGTCGAGGCGAACGAGTCGTCGGTCGCGCTGTTGTCGATCACATCGGACGTATCGGTTGCGTCGAGGGGGCGTTATCCGTTGACGGAGCTCGACCAGGCGGCCCTGTTTCGTCCCCTGACCAAGTGGAACGGCGTCATCGAGGACGCGGAAAGACTGCCCAACATGGTGCGGACGGCCTTTCGGGCGATGACCACGGGGCGCCCCGGGGCGGCGCATCTGGGTCTGCCGATCGATGTTCAGAGAGCGCCCGTCGACGATGGCGACATATGGGCCCAGCCCGATTTCGCGACCTTTCCGGCCTGGCCGGGCGCGCCCGACCCGAAGGCGATCGAGGCGGCCGCGAACGCCATTGTCGCAGCCGGCAACCCGGTCATCGTCTGCGGCGGCGGCGTTGTTCTCGCCGGCGCGGAGGCGGCCCTGCAGGCGGTGGCGGAACGACTGAACATCGTCGTCGCGACCACGGTCAGCGGTCAGGGCAGCTTGGCCGACAATCATGCCAATCATCTCGGCGTGGTCGGATCGAACGGCGGCACCCCGGCCACCCGCGCAGTCATCGACGAGGCGGACCTCGTCGTCTTCGTCGGGTGCAGGGCCGGCTCGGTCACCACGGAACGTTGGCGCTCGCCGGCGAGGGGCGTGAAGATCGTTCATGTCGACAGCGACCCCATGGCCATATCGGCCAACTACCGGACCGAGGTGGCGGTGGTATCGGACGTTCGCCTGGCCTTCGAGGCCTTGAACCTCGCCTTCGAGGAGATGGGCACGGACAAGGTCGATTTCGGCGGCGCGGCAAAGGTCGCGGCGGCGTTGAAGGTCAAGTTCGCGGCCTTCGACGAGCTGGCCGCCAGCAGCGACAGGCCGATCAAGCCGGAGCGGGTGATCGCCGAATTGAACCGGGTATTGCCGTCGGATGCGGTGATCGTCGCCGACCCCGGAACCCCCTGTCCTTATTTCTCCGCTTTCTACAAGATCCCTCATGCGGGGCGGTATTTCATTTCCAACCGGGCGCACGGCGCCCTTGGCTATTCCCTTTCGGCGGCGGTCGGGGCCCAGATCGGACGGCCCAATTCCAAGGTCGTCGCGGCCATGGGCGACGGAAGTTTCGGTTTCACGGTCGGAGAGCTCGAGACCGTTACGCGGCTCAACCTTCCGATCACGTTTCTGGTCTTCTCCAACAGTGTCTACGGCTGGATCAAGGCTGGCCAGAAGACGGGGTTCGGCGAACGCTACTACTCCGTCGATTTCAACCGGACCGACCACGCGGCCGTCGCCGAGTCGTTCGGGGTCAAGAGCTGGCGCGTCGAAGACCCGGCCGACTTGCAGCGGGTCTTCAAGCTGGCCGCCGAACACGATGGCCCTACTCTTGTGGACGTGATCAGCCAACCGCTGCAGGATGCCCAAGCGCCGGTCAGCGAATGGATCGCATGATGCGGCAATATGACGGGTGGGCGGCCTCTACGAAGTCATGGAGAGTGAAGCCTCTATGAGCGAGCCGAAGTCACAGAAGATCGCCGTCGTCGGCGCGGGCATAGTCGGCGTTTCCTGTGCCCTGCATCTTCAGCGCCTGGGGGCGACGGTCACCCTGATCGATCGCCAGGAACCGGGCGATGTCGATGCCGCCTCCTATGGCAACGGCGGGGTCCTGGCGCGCTGCGCGGTGGTCCCCGTCGCAACGCCGGGCATTCTGTTCAAGGCCCCATCCATGCTGTTCTCCGCCGACGGGCCGTTGTTCCTGCGCTGGTCCTATCTGCCGCGACTGCTGCCCTGGCTGATTCCCTACCTTCGGTCCTCGAGCCGGAAAAGCGTTGAGCACATCGCACGTCATCTGACGCCGTTGCTGTTCGACGCCGTCGACGAACACCGCGCCTTGGCGCAAGGAATCGACGCCGGACGTTGGGTGCGTTCCTGCGAGTATCTCTACCTCTATGAGAGCCGCGACGCCTTCGGGCGCGACGCCTTCGGCTGGGGTCTGCGCCGCGAGCACGGTTTCGAATGGGACACGCTGCAAGGCGGCGCGGTCCGCGAATTCGACCCCGCCCTCTCGCCGAAGTACGAATTTGCCGTGGTCTTGAAGGATCATGGTATGATCGCCGACCCTGGCAACTACGTCAGCGACCTCGCCAAAGGATTTGCCGCCGCCGGAGGGGAAGTGATCCGAGCCAACATCAAACGGGTGGACGCAGGCGATGACGGCGTCGTTTTGAAAACCGACGGCGACGACATCGAAGCCGACAAGGTCGTTATCGCCGCCGGTGCCTGGTCCCATCTCCTGGCCGCAAGATTGGGCGCCAACGTACCCCTCGAATCGGAGCGCGGGTATCACCTGGAGTTGGTGGGCGCGAACAAGCAGCCATCGGGACCGGTCATGGACGCGGCACGCAAATTCGTCGCCGCCCCCATGAACGGCGCCTTGCGCCTGGCGGGCGTTCTCGAATTCGGCGGCTTGGATGCGCCCGCCTCGAATGGCCCTCCGGACTTGTTGCTGCGCGGAGCCAAGGCCATGCTGCCGGGTTTGGAGTACGAAGCGAAACGGACTTGGATGGGGCACCGACCTGCCCCCGTGGACAGCCTGCCCGTCATCGGGCCGGCGCCAGCCAGCCGCCAGGTCTATTTCGCCTACGGACATCACCATGTTGGATTGACCGCCGGGCCCAAGACCGGCCGGATCGTGGCGCAGCATGTGATGGGGCTTCGGCAAAACGTAAGTCTTGACGCCTACCGGTGCGACCGTTTTAGCTGAAGGAGGTGAAATCAATAATGACGAGGCAATACAAGGACAAGGAGGAGAGAAGATGCGTAATGCGTTCCTGATAACCGTTTCCGCGATCGGCGCGACGATCGTTCTTAGCAGCGGCCCCGCGAACGCCGAGAAGTGGGACATGCCGATGGCCTACTCGGCAACCAACTTCCACTCGGCTACCGGTGCAGCGTTTGCAGAATGCATCACCACGGGAACCGGCGGAGCCATTGAGGTTGTTACCCACCCGTCCGGTTCTTTGTTCAAGGGCGCTGATATCAAGCGGGCCGTTCAGACCGGCCAGGCTCCAATTGGCGAGCGGTTGCTTTCGGGCCACCAGAACGAAAATGCCTTGTTCGGTTTCGATTCGGTGCCGTTCCTGGCCACGTCTTTCGATGATGCAGCCAAACTTTGGAAAGCCGCCAAACCGACACTGACCAAGGTCTTGGATGACCAGAACCTGGTCCTGCTCTATGCTGTGCCGTGGCCGCCACAGGGCTTGTACTTCAAGCAGGAAGTCAACTCGGTCGCTGATATGAAAGGCATCAAGTTCCGTTCCTACAACACGGCGACAGCACGTTTGGCCGAATTGGCAGGCATGCTTCCAGTGACCATTGAAGCGGCGGAGATTTCGCAAGCCTTCGCGACCGGCGTTGCCGAATCCATGATTTCATCCGGGTCCACGGGCTACGACCGTAAGGTATGGGAGAGCCTCACGCACTTCTACGAAGTGGATGCCTGGTTGCCGCGCAATTATGTCATGGTCAACAAGGACATCTGGAACGGTACCAGCAAAGCCAATCAAAACGTCATCCGGGGCTGTGCCGAATTGGCTGAATATGCAGGTACGTGGCGGGCGGTCGAATACACCCAGTTCACACTGAACGGTCTTAAGGCCGGCGGCATGACCGTTGGTCCGGCCGGCGCCAAACTGGTCTCCGACTTGAAAGAAATCGGGGAAACGATGACCTCCGAATGGATGCAAAAGTCAGGAGCGGACGGCAAGGCTATCGTCGACGCATTCAAGGCCATGAAATAGGTTGAATTGGGGAGGGGCGCACCGGCGTCTCTCCCCACAACAAATGTCAATAAACGGGGGAGGATATGCAGGCATTCGGGAGGTCCGCTCGTTCCTTTCTGGATAGAGTCTATTTCGGTTGTGGTGTTATCGCCGCTCTGTTTCTTATCGCTATTCTTTCATTGATCGTTGTTCAAATGCTGGCCCGCTGGACCGGTGAAGTATTTTCCGGTGCGCCGGATTACGCGGGCTACTGCATGGCGGCGGCGTCCTTCTTTGCCTTTGCCCATGCCCTCAACCGCGGTGCCCATATTCGCGTTAGCATGCTTCTAAATGTCGTTGGCCCGAAAACCCGGCGCCTGCTCGAGGTCTGGTGTTTTGGCGTCGCCACCGGGCTTGCCTGGTATTTCTCCTATTACGCTACAAAAGCCACGTATTGGTCCTGGAAGTTCAAGGACATCAGCCAAGGCCAGGACGCGACCCCGTTGTGGATCCCGCAGACCTCCATGGTGCTCGGCAGCATCGTTTTTGCTATCGCGCTTACCGATCACCTGATCCACGTCTTGCTCTCCGGCGATCATCGCATTCGATCCGATGTGATTGAACAGAGTCACGGGGAGTAGGGCCAATGGGTGAATTCGAACTCATCGCCATTTTCCTGTTTATCCTGTTCCTGTTGCTCGGTACCGGCGTATGGGTCGGTTTGGCGCTCTTGGGCGTAGCCTTTGTCGGCATGGAATTGTTCACGACCCGTCCGGTCGGCGACACCATGATCACCACCATCTGGAGCGCCTCGTCGTCGTGGACGTTGACCGCTCTGCCATTGTTCATATGGATGGGAGAGATCCTTTACCGAACCCGACTTTCGGAAGATATGTTCCGCGGGTTGTCGCCTTGGCTGGCCCGGTTGCCGGGTGGCTTGATCCACACCAATATCGTGGGCTGCACGGTTTTCGCCGCTGTCTCGGGATCATCCGCGGCAACGCTTACCACTGTTGGCAAGATGTCGATTCCGGAGTTACGTAAACGCGAATATCCGGAGAATTTGATCATTGGTACGCTTACGGGTGCGGCAACATTGGGGCTTATGATCCCACCGTCACTGACACTGATCGTCTATGGGGTGACGATCAACGAATCCATCTCGAAACTCTTCATGGCAGGCATTCTGCCGGGGCTCGTCCTGGCTACGATGTTCATGGGGTATGTGGCGATCTATTCGCGGGTTTCGAAAAAGTTCCATCCGGTTCCCGAACCGGAACCGAACCGGAAATGACCTTCGCTGAAAAAATCGCCAATTCCAAATTTCTGATACCGGTGTTCTTGCTGATAATGGTGGTTATCGGCTCCATGTACATGGGTTATGCGACAGCAACGGAAGCCGCCGCGTTTGGCGTGATAGGATCGCTATTGTTGGCGGCCAGCCAGGGATCGCTGACATTGGCAACCTTCAAGGAAAGCCTGATGGGGGCGACCCGCACCTCCGCAATGATCGCCTTGATCCTGGCGGGTGCCGCATTCCTGTCCCTTTCCATGGGGTTCACGGGCTTGCCGAGGGCGCTGGCGGAATGGATAGCGGTATTGGAGTTAAGCCGGTTTGAATTGCTGATGGTGCTGCTGGTTTTTTATATCGTCATCGGCTGTTTCCTGGATGGCATTTCTTCGGTCGTGCTGACCATGGCCGTCGTCGAACCGATGATCCGTCAAGCCGGGATCGACGTAATCTGGTTCGGCATCTTTATCGTCGTCGTTGTCGAAATGGCGCAGATCACTCCGCCCATCGGATTCAATCTGTTTGTTATGCAAGGCATGACCAAACACGAGATGGGGTATATTTCAAGAGCCGCAATACCGATGTTCCTGATAATGGTGCTGATGGTGTTTGTGCTGATTTTCTTCCCCGACTTGGCGACCTATCTGCCGGATAACATGAAATCAATTAATTCCAGCTGATTTGCTGGAGGAAGAATCGGTTGGCCCAATCGCATAAGATTCACACCGGGCGTGTTCGCATTGTCGAACTGCCGGTGACGGAGGTCCATTCGCACGGCAGCGGCGATGTCGGTTCCATCAAGACGGTTATTGTGGAACTGACTACGGATACAGGAATCACCGGATGGGGCGAAGCATCGCCCTGGCCCGTATTTACCGGCACCGCGGAAGGGAATGCGAATGCCCTAAGTCGTTATATCATCCCGGCGACAATAGGGGCTAATCCATTCGATGTGGAAGTCCTGCTGGAGCAGGCGGAAAAGAACGTAGTGCATTACCCCGAAGCGAAAGCCGCCCTCGAAACGGCTCTTCTGGATATCATGGGAAAAGCGCTGGGGATCCCCATCCATGATCTTCTGGGGGGATGTCACCGGGATCAGGTCCGTTTGAGTTTTTCTCTCGCAAACCCGGACTTTGAAGAGGACATCGCCAAGGCGGAACGCCTCCATGGTGATGGGGTGGAGATTTTCAAATTAAAGACAGGGTTCAAAGATCATGCATTTGATCTGATGCGCCTGCAAAGGCTGCGCGATAGATTTCAGGACCGGCTGGATCTGCGCATCGACTTCAACCAGGGCATGACGGCACATGAGGCCCTGCCCAGGCTTCGTGATTTCGAAAGCTTCCGGCTGTCTTTTATCGAGCAACCGGTTCCCCGCGACAATCTGGAAGCCATGGCGCACTTTACCGATGTTCTGACGACGCCCATTATGGCGGACGAATCGGTCTTCAATTCCCGTGAAGCCTTTATCGGCGCCCAGATGCGGATCGCCGATATCTTTAGCCTCAAAATCATGAAGAGCGGCGGATTGCGTCGCGCCTTGAACGTTGCGGCCATCGCCAGGTCGGCGGGTATCGGTGTTTATGGCGGTTGTATGTTTGAAACGGGGATAGCCCATGCGGCGGGAGCCCATCTGATGGCGGCATTGCCCGAACTGAATTTGGGGTGCGAATTCTACATGGCGACCTATTACCTGACCGAGGATATCTTGACCGAGCCTTTCCCTGTCAGGAACGGTTATGTCCATGTGCCGTCAGGCCCCGGACTCGGCGTCGATGTTGATCTCGCGCGGCTTGAGAAGCACACGGTACAAACGCTTCAGGTACATTAGCTATGAAAGAACTGATTAAAGGAAAGCTTCACGTTCTCCGATTGCAACGAGGCGGGCGCCATCATCATTCGGCCGAACAGTCGGAGGTCATTTAATTATAGAACCATGGCAAAGCCGTTCAAATGGACTTACCAGGGAAAACCGTTGGCTATATAAATGCGTCACAACTTCCGCTGAGGTGAACTAGGTAATTAAGTATCGTTTCTTATCGAGAAAAGCACCGCAAAGAGCACTACCGAACCGCCAAGAAATGTTGCGGTATTTGGAATTTCCGTAAACAATATGAATGCGAAAACCGGAGCAAGAGGGGTTTCCAAGGAACTTAAAAGAGCGGTTTGGCCAGATGAAACCCGTTTAGCACCTTCTGCTAAGGTAACTGATGCAATGGCAAATAACAGTCCAAATGCAGCAAGAACATAGACTTCTGTACGTTCAACATCAAATGGGTTACCTAACATCGCGGCAAAAGGCAGCAAAAGAACTGATTGTAGCACTGCGGGACCCGGCCCTGGCGTATCTGGATATTTCCGATAAACGACCATTATCGAGGCCATAGCGGTGGTCATACATAAGGCCAACAAATCGCCGTTGAGGCTAATTTGACCAAGAGAACCCGAAACAATTATCGCAACACCCAAAAGCGCGCAAACACTTCCCGCCATCGTCCTTGATGATACTTTTTCTCCCACGACTAACCATGCGAGTAGCGCAGCGATAAGTGGAGAAACCGCATAGATAAGTGAAACATTGGCAATGGTTGTGAGTTTAAATGCCGGGATAAATGCCGCCGTACCCAATGCTCCTACCACCCCTACCGCCCATCCACTGTAACCCATGCCAAAAAAATTCTGTCGTAACGCTCCTCTTTTTATTGTCCAGACCGTTGTGAAAGCAGCGGCAAAAAAGCCTCTCCAAAAAATAACATCCCACGACCCGGCTTCAACTCCCTTGGTGAACAAACCCGCCGTGCTGTATGTTGTAGCCGAAATCACAAGAAGAATGACACCGATGTAATATTCAGATTGAGTACTTTGATTCATGCCGGCTGACCGCCGGTCTCGATGATCTCCTCGACCGTCGAGACGATCTGGGAGCGGTCCAGCCCGATGTCCGTCAGGTGGTGGTCGCTTGAGGCCTGGAGCTCGCGGATCGCGGTGCGCCGCTGGCGCCAGCGGGAGATCCCGCCGACACTCCGGCGAACCGCCGATTCCAGGCCATCGACCAGCCGCAAGGCGCCGATGCTTGGGATTCCGTCGATCCGGCGGCCTGGCCGCCCGGGCCGGTCGGCGTGTGCCTGCTGGAAGCTGCTGGCGAGATTGGGAGGCTCGTAATAGGGGTTCATGGAGTCCTCCAGCGGGTTCCGGTTTGACCGCTCGCCTACATACCCACGATCTAGATTTATTTGATCTATGAGGCTGCCTGCGCCGCACCGGCATCGGGGCGATTCGGCCTTGAATTGTCGAAAAAATATGCATACCTAGGACCTTCAACAAACGAGAAGATCTCGGCTCATTTGTTAGAAAAATTCAGGTATAGACAATGGCTCGACCGCTCCCGCCCCTGAACGCTCTCAGGGCCTTCGAATCGGCCGGTCGGCACCTCAGCTTCACCAAGGCGGCGGCCGAGCTGAACGTCACGCCGGCCGCGATCGGCCACCAGGTCAAGGCGCTCGAGGAGCGGCTCGAGGTGCCCCTGTTCCGCCGCCTGACCCGGGCGCTGCGCCTAACCGATGCCGGCCAAGCGGCCCTGCCGACGCTCAGCCAGGGCTTCGACAAGCTGGCCCAAGGGGTCGAGCAGATGCGCGCCCACTGCGAGAGCGGGGTGCTGACCATCAGCGTCAGCCCCTCGTTCGGCGCCATGTGGCTGGTGCCCCGACTCGAGCATTTCCGCAGCCGGCACCCGGACATGGAGATCCGCATCGACGGCACCGACCGTCGGGTCGACCTGGCGCGCGACGACGCCGACGTGGCGCTGCGCTACGGCCCCGGCGGCTACAAGGGGGTGCAGGTCGACTGGCTGTTCGGCCAGGTCAACACGCCGGTCTGCAGCCCGGCGCTCTTGAGCGGCGAGCACCCCTTGCGCCAGCCCGACGATCTGCGCCACCACACACTGCTGCACATCGAATGGAAAGACGCCGAGGCGAGCTGGCGTATGTGGCTGCTGGCGGCCGGCTTGCACGACATCGACCCGACCCGCGGGCCGCGCTTCACCATGGAGAACATGGCGGTGCAGGCCGCGCTCGACGGCCACGGGGTGGCTTTGATCGGCGACATCCTGCTGGCCGACGACCTCGCCGCCGGCCGCCTCGTGCGCCCCTTCGACCCGAGCCTCAGCACGCCGCTCAAGTTCTCCTACTATCTGCTGAGCGCGAAAGACAGCGCCGAGCAGCCCAAGGTCGCGGCCTTCCGCGACTGGCTGCTCGAGGAGGCGCGCGCCTCGCGTCCGGAGGCCTGCGAGGACCCTTGAGACCGGGCGGTTCCGCCCTTACAGCTGAGGCCGTGGAGACCCAAGCGCCCTATCTGCCGTGCTTCGCCGCCAGCGACCCGGTGTTCTCGGCCGAGGAGTGCCGCAAGATTCTGGCGATCAGTCAGGCGATGCCGGCCCGCGCGGGGGTCATGCAAACCACCGCGGGCAGCGGCCAGCCGGTCTACGAGCGCGGGCCCGACCGGGACTCGGCGGTCACCTTTTTGGACCCGGGGCCCGAGACCGAGTGGACCTACCAGCGGCCCTTCGCCGTCGCCAAGGACGCCAACAGCCACAACTGGCGCTTCGAGCTGGCGCGCTCCGAGCGCTTGCCTCGCTTTGCTGCCCTCGTGCGATGCGCCAAAAGGGAACGCTATGGGCCAAAATATGTGGGGATAACCAAGCACCTGATTCATAAAGCTTTTGTGAACTTGTACCAGGGCGCCCGAGTTGAACCCGGTCGAGAATGTCTGGCAGTTCATGCGCGATAATTGGCTCTCAAACAGGGTCTTCCAATCCTAACGGCAAATCATCGATCTGTGCTCCGAAGCCTGGAACAACCTCATCAAACAGCCCTGGAAAATCATGTCAAGCGGCCTACGCGACTGGGCTCATAGGTTCTGATCAATGCGCCTTGGTATAAGGCCCGCTATCGCTGATCACTTTCACGCCTTTCGTCGCCGATCAACAGGTGGCCAAGGCCGTACGCTTGCCGCGCCACGCCGAATGCAGCGTGATGATCGTCAGACCGGAGCGGAACGGTGATCCACGCAGGCTGATTCCGGCTTTCCCCGGCATAGCGGCCTTCCGGCCGGGATGACAGCCCAAAGGCCCTCCACGTCATAGCCGGCGGCTTCCGGCTGCGTTATTTCCTGCGCGGCCGCGCTGTGCTCTATTGCGCGAGGATCGGGAACCTGGAACCGGGCGCGGGGTCGGCATGGCGTGGGTGCGCGTTGTCGTGGTCAACTACAATTCCGGCGACCTTCTGGACAGGGCGGTCGCCTGTCTGGCCGGGCAGAGCGATCCCGATTTCGAGGCCGTCATCGTCGACAACGCGTCCGGCGACGGCTCGGCGGACCGGCTGGTCCTGCCCGACGATCGTTTCACCCTGGTCCGCTCCGAGGCGAACCTGGGCTTCGCGGCGGGCTCGAACCTGGGCTGTCGAGGGGCCCGGACCGAGTGGCTGGCAACGCTCAACCCGGACGCCTTTGCGGAGCCCGGCTGGCTGGCCGCGTTGCGCGCCGCGGCCGCGCGCTATCCCGGGGCCGCGATGTTCGGCTCGTTGCAGATCGACGCCAGGGACCCGGACCGCCTGGACGGTTGCGGCGACAACTATTCCTTCTTCGGCATCAACTGGCGCGGCGGCCACGGCCAGCGCTTCGCCGGTCAGCCGGCGGACGGCGAGTGTTTCTCGCCCTGCGGCGCGGCGGCGCTTTACCGGCGCGAGGCCTTCGAGGCCGTGGGCGGCTTCGACGAAAGCTATTTCTGCTACTGCGAGGATGTCGATCTCGGCTTTCGCCTGCGCCTGCGGGGCGGCCGCTGCGTTCAGGTCGGCGATGCCGTGGTCCGTCACGTGGGCTCCGCGGTGACTGGACTGCAGAGCCCCTTCACCGTCTACCACAGCGCCCGCAACCGTCTGTGGACCTATCTGAAGAACATGCCTGCGGGCCTGCTGTGGCTGTCCCTGCCGATGCATCTGGCGGCCACCGCCGGTTTGTTGTGGAATGCCCGCGGCGGCCCGCGCCTGCGGCCGATGCTGTTGGGTCTGGGCCATGCACTGCGCGGGCTGGGACCGGTCCTGGCCGAGCGCCGCCGGGTGCAGCGAAGCCGCGGCGTTTCCGCCGGGACGATCGCCAGGGCCCTGACCTGGAGCGTCACGAAGCTGCGCCGCCGGGAGACCGATTTGCGGGGGCCGTAGCGGCAGTTTGGGATTGTGCTCCGGGTTCGATCGTGTACGATTGCCCACTAAGTATCCGGGCGTTGTGATTCATGTCTTTCAGCTAAATGGCATGAATCGACGCCTTGAGAAACCCGAACAACAGAAAAAATCAAGAGAACGTCACAAGCTATGGAAATAATGGCGCTGGAAATCCCCGAAGTGAAGATCCTCACGCCAAAGAAATTTGGCGACCACAGGGGGTTCTTTTCAGCTCGTCCGGATCGCGCAGGGCAGCGTGCTCGACGTGGCGGTCGACATACGGCGCGGGTCGCCGACCTATGGGAAGTTCGTCAGCGCGGTGATCAGCGCCGAAGCCTGGAACCAGATTCTGGTGCCGGTCGGCTTCGCGCACGGCCTATGCACCCTGGAGCCCGATACCGTGGTGATATATAAGGTCAGCAACTACTACGCGCCCGATCACGACTTCGGCCTGCTCTGGAGCGACCCGGATATCGGCATCGACTGGCCAGTCTCCGAGGCCGAGGCCAAGCTGTCGGACAAGGACCGCAAGCAGCCCCGCTTGAGGGAGTTCGACAGTCCCTTCGAATATCGGGCGTGACGAGCCCTTTGACTGGCACTTGACTGCCACGTAATCGAGGAATGCCGTGAAAACTGTGCTTGTGACGGGGGCTGGCGGATACATCGGCGCCGTCCTGGTACCCATGCTCCTGGAGCAGGGCTATCGGGTGCGCGCCCTGGACCGGTTCTTTTTCGGCAACGACCTGCTGCCCGAACACGACCGTCTCGAGGTCGTCAAGGAGGACAGCCGGCGCATCACTTTGGACCACCTTTCGGGCGTCGACGCGGTGATCGACCTGGTCGCGGTCTCGAACGATCCGAGCGGCGAGCTGTTCCAGGAGGCGACCTGGGAGATCAACTGGCAGTCGCGCGTGCGCACGGCCCAGATCGCCAAGCAGGCCGGGGCCACGCGCTACGTCCTGCCGTCGTCGTGCAGCATCTACGGCTTCCAGGCCGCCGACGTGATCAGCGACGAGACCTGCCCGACCAATCCGTTGACCACCTACGCCAAGGCCAACGAGAAGGCCGAGCTGGGCATCCTGGCCCTGGCCGACCAGGACTTCTGCGCGGTCGCGCTCCGGCAGGCCACGGTCTACGGCTATTCGCCGCGCATGCGCTTCGACCTGGCGATCAACGGCATGTCCTTCGGCGCCTGGAAGACCGGTAAGCTGCCGCTGATGCGCGACGGCAGCCAGTGGCGGCCGATGATCCACGTGCGCGACACCGCGGCGGCACAGATCCTGATGCTGACCGCCCCGGCCGACCAGGTCGCCGGCCAAGTCTTCAACGTCGGCTCGGCACGCGAAACCTATCAGATCGGCCCCTTGGGCGAGATCGTCGCGGCCTGCGTGCCGCGCGACGTCGAGATCGAGTGGTACGGCGACCCGGACCACCGCTCCTACCGCGTCGGCTTCGACAAGATCGAGGCGCTGGGCTACCGGGCCGAGCATACGGCCGAGGACGGCGTGCGCGAAATCTGCGGGCACCTCGAGGCCGGCACGCTCGACAAGACCGACCGGACGATCACGCTCACCTGGTACAAGCAGCTCGCCGAGTGGCACCGGATCATCCGCGAGGTCGAGCTCTACGGGGGCATCCTGGAGATATGAAAGTCCTGCTGCTCGGGCCGAACGGCCAGCTCGGAACCGATATCCGCAGGGCCGTGGACGCGCGCGGCGCGGCCTTCGAACTCGAGACCCTGGGGCGCGAGCGCCTGGACGTCTCCGATCCCGAGGCCCTGCGAGCAGTTCTCGGCGAGGCCGCGTTCGAGGTGCTGGTCAACTGCACCAGCTATCACAAGACCGACGAGGTCGAGCGCAACGCCACGGCGGCCTTCGCCGTCAATACCGAGGCCGTCAAGGAGATGGCCGCGCTGTGCGGCGCCAAGGGCGCGCGCCTGGTCCACATCAGCACGGACTACGTCTTCGGCGGCGCGAAGCGCGCCAGGCCCTATGCCGAGACCGACCCGCCCGCACCGGTCAATGTCTACGGCGCCTCCAAGGCGATGGGCGAGACCCTGGCGCGCCTCGCCGACGGCGGCGTCACGGTGTTGCGTGTCGCCTCGCTCTTCGGGGTCGCGGGGGCGAGCGGCAAGGGCGGCAACTTCGTCGAGACGATGATCCGCGTGGGCAAGGAAAAGGGCGCACTCAGCGTGGTCGACGACACCACGATGTCGCCGACGGCGACGGCCGACGTGGCCGAGATGCTGCTCGACCTGCTGGCGGCCGGAGCGCCCTCCGGCATCTACCATGCGGTCAATTCCGGCGAGGCCAGCTGGTACGAGTTCGCCAGCGTGATCATCGCCCGCGCCCGGATCGCCGCGGATGTCCGGCCGGTCACCAGCGACGAATACCCCACGGTCGCCCGGCGCCCGGCCTACAGCGTGTTGGACAACACCAAGATCACGCGGACGATAGGGCGGCCGGTACCTCACTGGACCGAGGCGCTGGACCGCTACCTGCGCGACAAGGGCCACACGGCCTAGCGCGGGGCCGGAGCAGGGGAGACAGAGAGGTGCGCGGCATCATCCTGGCAGGCGGCGCGGGAACCCGCCTCTACCCGGTCACCCGGAGCGTCAGCAAGCAGCTGCTGCCGGTCTACGACAAGCCGATGATCTACTACCCGCTGTCGACCCTCATGCTGGCGGGCATCCGGGACATCCTGGTCATCACCACGCCCGAGGACGCCGGGCAGTTCCGGAGCTTGCTGGGCGACGGCGCGCAGTGGGGCCTGGCGATCGACTACGCGGTGCAGCCCTCGCCGGACGGCCTCGCCCAGGCCTTCCTGATCGGGCGCGATTTCATCGGCGCGGAGTCCTGCGCGCTGGTGCTGGGCGACAACATCTTCTACGGCCACGGCCTGGTCGAGCTGCTGCAGGCGGCGGCGGCGCGCCCAGACGGCGCGACGGTCTTCGGATACCAGGTGTCGGACCCCGAGCGCTACGGCGTGGTCGCCTTCGACCGCGGCGGCCTGGCGGTCAGCATCGAGGAAAAGCCGAAGCGG
>CAMYMY010000210.1 GCA_947259625.1 uncultured Kiloniellales bacterium
CCGCGCGCTCGGTGAACATCTCGCCGAGCGTGGCGAAGAGCAGCGGCGCCGCGATCCGAATCAGCGCGGCGAGGAAGCCGACCGAGACGACCTGATCGAGGATCTCGCCGATGGCCCCCTCCCCCTAGTGCGCCTGCGCGCGGCGCAGCCGCAGGCGATAGGTGCTGAACAACAGCGCCACGATCATGCAGATGAGGGCCGTGCCCTGGATCACGTCGGCGAGGAACACCGGCACGCCGGTCTTGCGCGACATGGCCTCGGCGCCCGTCAGGACCGCGGCGAAAAAGAGGCCGGCCGGCACCACGCCCAAGGGGTTCAAGCGCGCCAGCATGGCGATCACGATGCCGGTGTAGCCGTAGCCCGGCGAGAGCGCCGCCATGACCTGGAAGTGCAAACCGCCGACCTCGCCGACGCCGGCAAGGCCGGCGAGGCCGCCGGAGATCACCGCGGTCAGTAGCGTCGTGCGCAGGATATCGATGCCGCCGTGCCGCGCGGCGCGCGGGTTCTCGCCGACGGCCCGGATCGCGAAACCGAGCGTGGTCATGCGCATCAGGAACCACACCCCGAGCGCGGCGAGCGCCGAGAGCAGCACGCCGAGATGGAGCCGCGTCGCCGTCAGGAGCATGGGAAACTCGGCCTCCAGGCGGATATCCGGCGAATCCGGGTAGCCGCTCAAGGGGTCCTTCCAGGGCCCGTCGACCAGCGCCATCATGCTGTAGAACATGATGAAATTGAGCATCAGCGTGGCGACCACGTCGTCGACCCGGTAGCGCAGCTTGAGCACTGCCGGCAGCGCCGCCCACAGCCCGCCCGCGATCGCGCCGCAGACGATCATCAGCGGGACCAGGGACCAGGCCGGCAAGCCTTCGCGGGCGCCGATGAAGGCCGCCGCCATGGCGCCGGCGAGCAGCTGCCCCTCGGCGCCGATGTTCCAAAACTTGGCGCGGAAGGCGACCGCGACCGCGAGCCCGGTGAAGATCAGCGGGGTCGCCTTGACCACCGTCTCCGACAGGCCGAACGTGCTGCCCAGCGCGCTCGAGAACAGGGCGAGGTAGGCCTCCCCCACGTCCGCCCCGGCCAGCGCGATCAGCCCACTGCACAAGACCAGGGTCGCCAGCACCGCGGCCAGCGGAAGCGCCAGGTTGAGCCATGCGGGCGTGCGCTCCCTGAGCTCGAGCGCGAGCCGCATCACGCCGCCTCCCGCACGCCGGCCATGAGCAGGCCGACCCGCGCGGCGGTCGCCTCGGCCGCGTCGAGGACGTCGATCACCCGCCCTTCGAACATCACCGCGATGCGGTCCGAGATCTCGAACAGCTCCTCGAGGTCCTCGCTGATCACCAGCACGGCGCGGCCGCGCGCGCGCAGATCGAGGAACTCGTTGTAGACGAACTCCTGGGCCGCCACGTCGAGGCCGCGGGTCGGCTGCGCGGCCACCAGCACCAGCGGGTCCCAGGCGAGCTCGCGCGCCAGGAGCGCCTTCTGCAGGTTGCCGCCCGACAGCGTCCCGGTGCGCACCTCCGGCCCCTCGGCCTTGATGCCGAAGCGCAGGATCTGTTCGGTCACGAATGCGCGGATCGCGCCGCGGCTGAGAACGCCGTGCCGGCTGAACGGCGGCCGGTCGATGCGCGGCAGCGTCATGCTGTCGCCGAGCGGCAGCCCGCCGAGCAGTCCGGCGCCAATGCGGTCCTCGGGGATATCGCCGACTCCGAGGCCCTGCATCGCCTTGGGGCTCGGCCGCGTCACAGGCTCGCCATCGACCTCGATACGGCCGTCCGTGGGCTCGAGGATGCCGGCGATCACCTCGGCCAGCTCGCGCTGTCCGTTGCCCGAGACGCCGGCCACCCCGAGGATCTCGCCGCCGCGCAGCTCGAGCGAAACCTCCGACAGCGCCGCGGTCCGTCCGTCGCCGCCGCCCGCGCTGACCCGCTCGAGGCGCAGCAGCACCCGACCGGTCTCGACCGGGCGCTTGACCGGCGGCGCCAGCTCGTGACCGCACATCAACTCGGCGAGCCGGTGGTTGCTGGTTTCTGCCCCCGCTTCGATGACCGCGACCATCGCGCCTTGGCGCATGACCGCGATACGGTCGGTGATCGCGCGCACCTCGTTCAGCTTGTGGCTGATGAAGACGACCCCGACGCCGCGCTCGGCCATGGCCCGGATCGCCGCGAACAGGCCTTCGGTTTCCTGCGGGGTCAGCACCGAGGTCGGCTCGTCCAGGATCAGGATGCGCGCGCCGCGGAACAGCGCCTTGACGATCTCGAGCCGCTGCTGTTCGCCGACGCTGAGCCGGGAGACCGGCCGGTCGGGGTCCAGCCCAAGCCCGAATTGTCCGGCGATCTCGCCCAGCCGCGCCCGCGCGCCTTTCTCGTCGAGCCGCCCGCCGCGCCCCTTCTGTCCGACCATGAGGTTCTCGAGGACGCTGTGGCGGGGCACGAGGTGGAAGTGCTGGTGCACCATGCCGACGCCGGCGGCCAGCGCGTCGGCCGAGGCGTGCAGGGCGACGGGCCGTCCCTCGATGCTGATCGTGCCGGAATCGGCGGCGTACAGGCCGAACAGGATGTTCATCAGCGTCGTCTTGCCGGCGCCGTTCTCGCCGAGCAGGCCGAGCACCTCGCCGTGGCGCAGCGTCAGGTCGACGTCCCGGTTCGCCTGCACGGACCCGAATGCCTTGGTGATGCCGCGCAGGACCAGAAGGGGCACGGTCTCGCTCATCGCCTTACGGCCAGCCTCCATCGCCGGGGCCACCGGCGCGGCACGACGACCGCGCCCGGGACTCCGTACGCTCCTGCCCGGTTTCTGCTGGGCGTCGCCCTAGTCGGACTGCGGGATGCCCTCGTCGACGTCGGTGCGGAAGGTCCCGTCGAGGATCTCCTGCTTGCGCGCCGCGACCAGCTCGGCGACGTCCTTGGGCAGCTTTTTCTCCCAGGTCTGGTAGGGCGCGAGGTAGGACCCACCCTTGCCCATGAAGGAGAACTGCCCGAAGTCCTGCGACGAGAAGACCCCGGCCTTCACCAGGCTGATGACCTGCTTGACCGTCGGCCACATGTCCCAGACGACGCTGGTCACGACGGTCTCGGGCGACAGACCCGACTGGTCGGACATGTTGCCGATCGCCGCGACCCCCTTCTCCTTGGCCGCCTCGATGACGCCGAAGCGCTCGGCATAGATCACGTCGACCCCGGCCTCGATCTGGGCGAGCGCCGCCTCCTTGGCCTTCGGCGGGTCGAAGAACGAGCCGATGAAGGAGAACTTGCACTTGGCCGCCTTGTTGACCTCCTTGGCCCCGGCGCAAAACGCGTTGGACAGGCGGTTGACCTCGGGGATCGGCATGGCCGCGACCACGCCCACGGTATTCGACTTCGACAGCTTGCCCGCCAGCATGCCGCTCAGGTAGGCCGGCTCGTGAATCCAGTTGTCGAACACGGCGAAGTTGGGCTCGGCCGGCCCCAGGCCCGAGCCGAAGACGAATGCGACCTTGGGATATTGCCGCGCGACCCGGCGGGTGATGCGCTCGGTGCCGAAGGAATCGCCCATGATCAGGTCGTAGCCGCCCTGGGCGTACTCGTGCAGCACGCGGGCGAAGTCGGCCGCCTTGACGCTTTCCGACCAGACGTACTCGATGTCGAATTCCTTCTTGGCCCGAAGCAGCGCCACATGGATCTGGTTGACCCAGGGCTCCTCGATCGGCGTCTCGAACACCGCCGCGACCTTGAGCTTCTCGGCCGCCGTGGCGTTCGCCGCAAAGCCCAGCCAGCCCGCCGTCACCAGCGCCGCCGCTACAAGCAGGTGCAACGCCCGCCTCCCTGAAAATGTCATTTTCTGCCCTCCGAGTTCGTTTTGTGTTCTGTGCCCGCGGCCTTCTGTCCGGTCGTTCCCGGGCAGCGGCTATACTAGGCAAGGAAACCGCAACCGGCCAGTCGTCTCTGTCCGACCGGCGAGAGCGCCTACTTCGTCCCGTACAAACGGTCGCCGGCGTCGCCCAAGCCCGGCACGATGTAGCCGTGCTCATTCAGGCGCTCGTCGATCGCGGCGGTATAGATCGGCACGTCGGGGTGCGCCTCGCCGAGCGCCTCGATGCCCTCCGGCGCGGCCAGCAGGCAAACGTACTTGATCGTGCGCGCGCCGGCGTCCTTGATGCGCGAGAGCGCGGCCGCGGCCGAGTTGCCGGTCGCCAGCATGGGGTCGACGACGATCACCTGGCGCTCCTCCAGGCCCTCCGGCACCTTGAAGTAGTACTCGACCGCGACCAGCGTCTCGGGGTCCCGGTAGAGGCCGATATGGCCGACCCGCGCGGAGGGCACCAGGTCCAGCATGCCCTCCAGCAGGCCGTTGCCGGCGCGCAGGATGGAGATCAGGACCATCTTCTTGCCTTCCAGCTTGGGCCCCTTGGTCTTGGCAAGCGGCGTCTCGATCTCGACCTCAGTCAGCGGCAGGTCCCGCGTTACCTCGTAGGCGAGCAGCAGCGAGATCTCGCGCAGCAGCGTGCGGAACTCCGCCGTCGTGGTCTCGCGGCGGCGCATCAGGGCGAGCTTGTGCTGCACCAGCGGATGATCGACGACGGTGACGTTGTTAGCCATGGTCTCCCCCTCCCGTTCCAGCCCCTACTTTAGAGCCTGACCCAAAATGAACGAAGGCAAATCAAAGCTTCAGCAGTTCCACGCCAGATTTTGTCGTGGCCGGACTTGATCCGGCCATCCAGGAGTTGCCGGCCCCGAACGTTGCCCTGGATCGCCGGGTCAAGCCCGGCGATGACAGAAAGAGCTTTGCTGACACATTGATATCGGGCACTTCGTTTCGAGCCGGAGTCCTAGAGAACCGTGCCGTCGCTGACGACATGAATCGGCGGCCGCCCGTCCGGGCGCCGCTCGCGGGCGATCCGGCGCCCCGCGCTCCAGGTGCCGCCTTCGAGCACCTTGGCGAGCGGCAGCGCGGTTTCGTCCAGGCCGAGGCGTTCGCGCACCCGCCCGGCGAGCCGGTCGAGCAGGGCCACGGTCAAGGCGCGCCATTCGACGACCAGCTCCGAGCCGACTTCGTGGCGTCCGCCCAGCACCCCGTCGTGCTTGGGCCGCAGCACGCCCAGGTCGACCAGCAAGCCGCCGTTGCGGTATTCCGGCAGGCCGGTCAGGTCGCCCAGGCCGGTTACCGCGATGCCGTCCTGCTCCAGGGGCTCGACCAGGGAATAGCTCAGCCACTGCGAGAGCTTGTGGAACGGCACCAGGCCGCCGGTCAGGTCCTCGCCGGCCGCCGCCGGATGGCGCCAGACGTCGCCCAGGTTGTCGCCGCCCAGCGCGATCCGGCCGGGCCAGATCGGCCCGAGCCCGCGCAGCACGGCATCCAGGATCACGCCGGCCGGCAGGCGGCCGGCCGGGGCCTGGGCCGCCAGGTAATCGTAGAGGTTGCCGAGACGCGGCGCGGCGCCGCCGAACATCTCAGGCGCGGCGGCGAGCGCCGCGGCCAGTCCGCGGAGCAGCGCGGCGCGCCCCTCGAGCCCGACCAGCGGGTTGTCGTCCCCCGCCTGGAAGGCCTCGGCCAGGCGCGCCGCGGTCAGTCCGGCCAGGGCCTCTGCGTCCGCCCTGAGCGGCGCGTCCGGCCGCGCGGACAGGGCGCCGCCGAGGAAGAGATGAAAGCTGGCGACCGCGAGACCTTCCGAGCGGCCATAGACCTCGCCGGTCGCGGGTTCGGTGTAGCGCCAGCGCGCGCCGGCGCCGGCGTCGAGCAGCACACTGGTCACCGCGAGGTCGATGCGGATGCGGGCGATCTCGTCCGTCGGGCTGCCGGCCAGACGTCCGGCGAGCTCGGCCCAGCGGTCGCGCCCGCCCGCGGCGAATTGGCGCCAGCGGCTGTGGTAGGGGATCTCCAGGGTGGGATAGCTCCGCTCGATCGTCTCCACGACATAGGCCGCGGCCTCGTCGAGGCGCTCGAGATCCAGCGCGAAGTGGTCGAGGGCGTCCCGCCCGGCGGCGGCGAGGACGGCGTTGCAGCGCAGGCGCACCGCCTGCGGCGTGCGCAGCCAGGCCACGGCCTTCGCGGGATTGTCGAGTTCCGTCGACACCTAGTACTCGCCCAGGTCGCGTCCCTTGGTGTCGGCGAGGCCGGCGGCGTCGGGCGCCTCGTCCTCGGTGAAATAGCCGGCCGCCTTCTTCGCCTGCATCTCGACCTGGGCGTCCTCCGGGATCAGGTCGTCGGGGATCGGCACGCGCTCGACGATCTCGATGCCCTGGCGGACCAGCGGCTCGTGCTTCATGTTGCTCATGGAAACGAAGCGGTCGATGCGGGTGACGCCGAGCCAATGCAAGGCGTCGGGCATGAGCTCCTGGAAGCGCACGTCCTGGACGCCGGCCACGCATTCGGTGCGCAAGAAGTAAGAGTCCGCGCTGTCGCCGCCCGCCTGGCGCTTGCGGGCGTTATAGACCAGGAACTTGGTGACCTCGCCGAGCGCCCGGCCCTCCTTGCGGTTGTAGACGATCAGGCCGGCGCCGTTTTGCTGCGCGGTCTCGATGCAGACCTCGATGCCGTGCACGAGATAGGGCCGGCAGCCCTCCTTGCGGTTGTAGACGATCAGGCCGGCGCCGTTTTGCTGCGCGGTCTCGATGCAGACCTCGATGCCGTGCACGAGATAGGGCCGGCAAGTGCAGATGTCCGAGCCGAAGACGTCCGAGCCGTTGCACTCGTCGTGCACCCGGCAGGCCAGCTTGCGCCTGGGGTCGGTGATCGCCGCCAGGTCGCCGAAGACATACATTGTGATGCCGCCGATCGGCGGCAGGAAGACGTGCAGGTCCGGACGGGTGACCAGCTCCGGGAACATGCCGCCGGTGTGCTCGAAGAGGCTGCGCCGCAGGTCCGACTCGCCGACGCCGCAGCGCTTGGCCACGCCCGGCAGGTGCCAGACCGGCTCGATCGCCATCTTGGTGCAGTTCGCCTCGCCGCTGTCCAGCAGGACTTTTCCGTCGGGCTCGAGGCGGCCCTCGCGCAGCGCCTCCTTCATCTCGGGCAGGGTGAGGCGCGCCCTCGTCACCGCGATGGTCGGGCGGATGTCCCAGCCGTCGGCCACCAAGTCCTTGAAGGCCTCGCCCGCCAGGTGGCCGAAGGGGTCGAGCGAGACGATCTTGTCCGGCCGGGACCACTGCGGATGGGGGCCGATGCCAGCGGCCGGCCCGGTGTCGGTCAGGTCGGCCTTGTGCAGCGGGCTCAGGCTGCCGGCCGCGATCGCCAGCGCCCGGTAGAGCGCGTAGGCCCCCGAATGCGCGCCGATCACGTTGCGCCGGCCCGGATCGGTCAGCGTGCCGATGACCGGGCCGCGCGCCTTCGCATCGGCCGCGCCCCAGTCGATCGGCAGCGGCTTCTGCCCGCCGCCCGGATGCGACGTCAGCACGATGTGCCGGTTCGGCGGTTTGGTCTCGTTCATGATGTCCTGTTCTCCTGGGCCGCAAGGGCCCCGGCGGAATCTCTAATTCTACGCGAGACGGGCCTCTCATCACAAATGCTGAATGGCCGGCTTCGGCCACCACGTTTGGACCACGACGCTTGGGCGGGCGACAGGGCGCGCAGCGGATCTTATAATGGCTGGAACGACTCGGGCCGAACCCGGGGTCGAGATCCAGAGAGCGGGGGGTGATCCACATGACCAGTATCGAAACCGCGAGCACGGGCGAGCGCGTCCTCGACGTCGAGGACAGGCCGAGCCCGCATATTTGGCTCGTGCTGTCCCTGCAGCACCTCTTCGCCATGTTCGGCGCCACGGTCCTGGTGCCCATCCTGACGGGCTTGAGCCCGGCGGTCGCGCTGGTATCGAGCGGCCTGGGCACCTTGCTCTACATGGTGGTCACGGGGTTCAGGATCCCGGTCTACCTGGGCTCCTCCTTCGCCTTCATC
>CAMYMY010000211.1 GCA_947259625.1 uncultured Kiloniellales bacterium
GACTCGAGGACTACCGGACCCTGGGCGGCCACATGGACGACGTCCGCGACCTCGGCGTGGTCGGCGAGAAGAGCGCGGTCCAGGTAACGGAATGGCGGGCCGACAACCCCTGGCCCTTCGGCCCGGACGGGGAGGCGGACTGACATGGCGTCGGGTCCCCAGGCCGCGCTGCTGCCGGACGGACGGCGCCTGCACCTCAACCACGGTCCGATCGACTTGGTGATCGAGGCCTTCGGCGCGGAGCGGGAGGTCGCCCATGCCTACGAGCAGGCGGTCGAACGATTCTCGGATATTCTGGAGACCCTGGTGGCGGAGCTGCCGGAGCTGCGCCGGCCGGTGGAGCATATGCCGCCCGTCTTCGCCGGCCCCATCGCCCGGCGCATGGCCACGGCCGTCTGGCAGCACCGCGGCGTCCACGTGACCCCCATGGCGGCGGTGGCGGGAGCGGTGGCTGACGAGATGCTGGCCGCGCTCACGGCGGGCAGGTGGCTCGACCGCGCCTATGTCAACGACGGCGGCGACATCGCGCTCTACCTGGCGCCCGGCGCGGACTTCGAGGTCGGCCTGGCGGCACGGCCCGAGCGCGCGGGCCTCGACGGCTCCTTCACGGTCACCGCAAGGATGCCGGTGCGCGGCGTCGCCACCTCGGGGCAGGGCGGGCGCAGCCTCAGCCTGGGCATCGCCGACGCGGTCACCGTGCTGGCGGCCGACGCGGCGGCCGCCGACGTGGCGGCGACGCTGATCGCCAACGCGGTCGATCTCGACCATCCGGCGATCGAGCGCCGGCCGGCCCGCGCGCTCGACCCCGATAGCGACCTGGGCCACTTGCCGGTCACGCTGGCGGTCGGCGCGCTGGACGAAGAGGCCGTCATGACGGCACTCACTGGCGGAGAGGCCGCGGCACGGTCTATGCTTTCGGCGAGCCTGATCTTCGGCGCGGTGCTGGCGCTGAACGGCCGGTTCCGGGTGGTCGGAGAAGACTTGGCCCGCGCCCTGCCGGCCGCCGCATGAGGAGGGGAGACATGGAGACACCCAGAGTCCGCAAGATCCTGGCGACCGTCGAGGAGATCCACCATGAGGGCGGCGAGAGCGCGGCCCGGCCGCTGCTGCGCGGCGCCGTCGCCGCGGTCGTGGCCAATCCCTTCGCCGGGCGCCACGTCGAGGAGATCACGCCGCTGATGAAGGGGCTCGAGCCGCTCGGCCTCGACATGGCCAAGCGCCTGGTGGCGCTGCTGGGCGGTGACGTCCAGGCGATCGAGGGCTACGGCAAGGGCGCGATCGTCGGCGCGGCGGGCGAGCTCGAGCACGGCGCGCTATGGCACGCCCCGGGCGGCTATGCCATGCGCGAGGTGTTGGGCGGAGCCAAGGCCATCGTGCCCTCCACCAAGAAGGTTGGGGGCCTGGGCGCCCGGCTCGACGTGCCGGTGACCCATATCAACGCTGCCTACGTGCGCAGCCACTTCGACGCCATGGAGATCGGCGTGCCGGACGCCCCGCGCCCCGACGAAATGGTCCTGATCCTGGTCATGACCACGGGCCCGCGGATCCATGCCCGCTCGGGCGGGCTCGCGGCCTCGGAGATCACGGGAGAGGACGGGCTGCGCTGAGCGTTTCAATCGAACCACAAGAAACCATAAGAACCGAATAACAGGGAGAGAGAACCATGACTACACGCAGAAGCTTCTTCGCCTTGGCGGCCGCGGGACTCGCGGCCATGCTCGCCGGGCCGACGGGCGGTGCCGGCGCGACCGAGCCGATCAAGATCGGCGAGATCAACAGCTATACCCGCCTGCCGGCCTTCACGCTGCCCTACCGCAACGGCTGGCAGCTCGCGGTCGAGGAGATCAACGCAGCCGGCGGCGTGCTCGGCCGGCCGCTCGAGGTGATATCGCGCGACGACGGCGGCAAGCCTGGCGACGCGGTCAAGATTGCCGAGGAGCTGGTCTCCAAGGAGGGCGTGGCGCTGCTGGCCGGCACCTTCTTCTCGCACATCGGCCTGGCCGTCACCGACTTCGCCAAGCAGCGCAAGATCTTCTTCATCGCCGCCGAGCCCTTGAGCGACGCGGTCACCTGGCAGAAGGGCAATCACTACACCTTCCGACTCAGGCCCAACACCTACATGCAGGCCAACATGCTGGCCGAGGAGGCCGCGAAACTGCCAGCCAAGCGCTGGGCGACCATCGCGCCCAACTACAAGTACGGCCAGGACGCGGTGGCCTCGTTCAAGGAGCTCCTGAAGGCGAAGCGGCCCGACGTGGTCTTCGTCGCCGAGCAGTGGCCGGCCTTGTTCAAGATCGAGGCTGGCGCCGAGGTCCAGGCGCTGTCCAACGCGAAGCCCGAGGCGATCTACAACGTCACCTTCGGCTCCGACCTCGGCAAGTTCGTCCGCGAGGGCAAGCTGCGCGGCCTGTTCGAGGGGCGCGAAGTGGTCAGCCTCTTGACGGGCGAGCCGGAATACCTCGACGCGCTGAAGGACGAGGCGCCGGAGGGCTGGATCGTCACCGGCTATCCCTGGTACGCGATCGACACGCCGGCCCATGACGACTTCGTCCAGGCCTACCGGGCGAAGTTCGACGACTATCCGCGGCTCGGCTCCGTGGTCGGTTACAACACCTTCAAGGCGATCGCCGCGGTCATCGCCCAGGCCGGCTCGACCGACACCGAGGCGATGGTCAAGGCGGCCGAGGGGATCACGGTCGACTCGCCGACCGGGCCCTTCACCTTCCGCGCGCAGGACCATCAGTCGACCATGGGCGCCTATGTCGGCCGCACGGCGCTCAGGGACGGCAAGGGCGTAATGGTCGAGTGGCGCTACGCCGACGGCAAGGGCTACCTGCCGAGCGACGAGGAGATCCGGAAGCTCCGCCCGGGCAGCTGAGGTCGGATGGCACAGGGGCGGCCGGGACGGGCCGCCCCTGCGCCAGCCGTGGTGAGAGCGATAGGGACCGGTTGGCTGGCTATCGGTCCGAGTGGAGAGAAATATCCGAGCTCGCTGCAAGTCTTCCAATTCTTGTCGTTGCCGGACTTGATCCGGCAATCCAGAAGACCAGGCGGCGGACGGGAATGATGGATCACCGGGTCAAGCCCGGTGATGACCTTTAGGGGGCGATGACATGAGGGGGGCGACATGAGACCTGTGTTCCGGATCTATACCCGCGAACCGATTCTGACTCTCCGCTGACCCGCTCGGCAGTCCAGGCACCGCCATGATCCTCGTGCAGTTCCTGACCGGACTGGCCAGCGCGGCCTCGCTGTTCCTCGTGGCCGCCGGGCTGTCGATCATCTTCGGTGTCACCCGGATCGTAAACTTCGCCCACGGCTCGTTCTACATGCTGGGCGCCTACATCGCCTACAGCCTGGTCCAGAGGTTGGGCGGCGGGCCGCTGGGTTTCTGGGGCGCGGTGCTTCTGGCCGCGCTCGCGGTCGGCGCGATCGGCGTCGTCGTCGAGGTGCTGGTGCTGCGCCGCATCTATCGGGCGCCCGAGCTGTTCCAGCTCTTGGCGACCTTCGGCGTGGTGCTGGTCGTACAGGACCTTTCGCAGTGGATCTGGGGGCCGGAGGACCTTTTGGGGCCGCGGGCACCGGGCCTGGACGGGGCGGTGCAGATCTTCGGTGAATACCTGCCCGAATACGACCTGGCGCTGATCGCGCTCAGCCCGCTGGTGCTGGGCGGCCTGTGGCTGCTGTTCCACCGCACGCGCTGGGGCACCCTGGTGCGCGCTGCGACTCAGGACCGCGAGATGGTCGCGGCCTTGGGCGTCAACCAGGCCTGGCTGTTCACCTCGGTGTTCTTCCTGGGCGCCTTCCTGGCCGGGCTGGGCGGCGCAGCGCAGCTGCCCAAGGGCGGCGCCGACCTGCTGATCGATCTCAACATCATCGCCGCCGCCTTCGTCGTGGTGGTGGTCGGCGGCATGGGCAGCATCACCGGCGCCTTCCTGGCCGCGGTGCTGATCGGCGAGCTGAACGCCTTCGGCATCCTGGTCTTTCCGGAGATCACGCTGGTCCTGATGTTCCTGGTCATGGCGGTCGTCCTGGTGATCCGGCCCTGGGGCCTGATGGGCAAGCCCGAGACGCCGGGCCACGCGCGGGCCGGGCCGGCCGAGCCGCTGCTCGCCCCCGCCGGAAGGCACCACCGCTGGGCCTGGCTGGCGCTTCTCGCCGTGCTGCTCGTTCTGCCGGCGGTCGCCGGGGACTTCACCCTGGTGCTCGCGATGGAGATCCTGATCGCCGCGCTCTTCGCCTACAGCCTGCACTTCATCATGGGCCCGGGCGGCATGGTTTCCTTCGGGCACGCCGCCTACTTCGGCCTCGGCGCCTACGGCGCGGCCCTGCTGGTGCACCACCTTGCGGTGCCCATGGAGCTGGCGCTCGTCGCGGGGCCCGTCCTGGCGGGCTTCGGCGCGTTGCTGTTCGGCTGGTTCTGCGTGCGGCTTTCCGGGGTCTACTTTGCCATGCTGACGCTCGCGTTTGCCCAGATCACCTGGTCGGTCGCCTTCCAGTGGTACGGGTTTACCGGCGGCGACGACGGCCTGCTCGGCGTCTGGCCGGCCGAGTGGGCGAGCGCGCGGGCCGCCTACTACTACCTGGTCCTGGTGCTGACCGCCGGCGGCATCCTGTTCCTGCGCGGCACGATCTTCGCCCGCTTCGGCTATGCGATCCGGGCGGGGCGCGACTCGCCGCTGCGCGCGGACGCGATCGGCATCGACGTACAGCGCCATCAGTGGATGGCCTTCGCCCTGGCCGGGATCCTGGCCGGGCTGGCCGGCGCTCTTTACGCCTTCTCGAAAGGCAGCGTGTTTCCGGACGAGCTGTCGATCCCGCGCTCGGTCGACGCTCTCGTGATGGTTCTGCTTGGTGGCGTGCAGACGCTGTCGGGCCCGCTGTTCGGCGCGGCGGCCTTCACCTGGCTGCAGGACACGATCTCGCGCCTGGAGTTCTGGCGGCTCATCCTCGGGATCACGATCATCGTCCTGGTCGTGCTGTTCCCGCAGGGCCTGGGCGGCGTGTTCCGGCAGGTGGAGGAGCGCCTGCGCGGCGGCGCGGCCGAGGCGGAGCGCGCGCCGTGAGCACCCTCGAGGTGCAGGGCCTCGCCAAGGCCTTCGGCGGCGTGCAGGCGGTCGACGGCGTCAGCTTCGCCCTGGCCGAGGGCGAGCTCTTGGCCATGATCGGCCCCAACGGCGCCGGCAAGTCGACCTGCTTCAACATGCTGAACGGCCAGCTGCGCCCCGACGAGGGCTCGATCCGCTTCCGCGGGCGCGAGCTGGCGGGCCTGGCGCCGCGCCGGGTCTGGCGCCTGGGCATCGGCCGGACCTTCCAGATCACCGCGACCTTCGCCTCGATGACCGTGCTGGAGAACGTCCAGATGGGGCTGATCTCCCACCGGCGCGGCTTTTCCGGGCTGCTCGGCCGTGCCGGGGCGCTCTACCGCGAGGAGGCCGCGGCCCTGCTCGCGCGGGTCGGCATGACCGAACAGGCCGAACGCGCCTGCGGCGTGCTGGCCTACGGCGACCTGAAGCGGGTCGAGCTGGCGGTCGCCCTGTCGAACGACCCGGGCCTGCTGCTGATGGACGAGCCGACCGCCGGCATGGCGCCGGCCGAGCGGGTCGAGCTGATGGGCCTGACCGCCGCCATCGTGCGCGAGCGCGGCATCGCCGTGCTGTTCACCGAGCACGACATGGACGTCGTCTTCGCCCACGCCGACCGCATCATCGTGCTCAACCGCGGCGCGCTGGTCGCCCAGGGCTCGCCGGCCGAGGTGCGCGACGACGCCCGGGTGCGCGAGATCTACCTGGGCAGCGCCGCGGCCGGGGCGGGGGCAAGCTGATGTGCCGCGCTCCACAGTCGATGCCGGCGCCGCGTCCAACAAGGTCTTCATCACGAAGACACGAAGACACGAAGAAGGTATTCAAACTCTTTATGCCTTTGTGTCTTCGTGGTGAAGGATCCAACCTCCACAGACCGCGTTTTCCGGTCGAAACGGAGGGCGCGCGGGCATGCTGAGCGTGCGGGATCTGGAGGCCTACTACGGCCGCGCCCACATCCTCTCGGGCGTCGGCCTCGAGGTGGCGCGCGGCGAGGTCGTGGTCCTGCTGGGCCGCAACGGCGCCGGCAAGTCGACCACGCTGAAGGCGATCATGGGGCTGGTGCGGCCGGCCGGCGGCACGGTGACCTTCGAGGGCCGGCGGATCGAGCGCCTCGCGCCACACGCCATCGCGCGCCTCGGCCTCGGCTACGTGCCCGAGGACCGGCGCGTCTTCCCGGGCCTCAGCGTGGCGGAGAACCTCGAGGTCGGGCGCCAGCCGCCGCGCGCGGGCCGCCCCGTCTGGACGCCCGAGGCGATCTTCGATCTGTTCCCCAACCTGGCCGAGCTGCGCGGCCGCCCAGCCGGGCAGATCAGCGGCGGCGAGCAGCAGATGCTGACGATAGGGCGCACGCTGATGGGCAATCCGGCGCTGCTGCTGCTCGACGAGCCCTCGGAGGGCCTGGCCCCGGTGATCGTCGAGCAGATGGCCGCGACCATCC
>CAMYMY010000212.1:0-6519 GCA_947259625.1 uncultured Kiloniellales bacterium
ACCGTCGCAACGTCCGCCATCCCCATCGGCATCCCGGGATGACCAGACCCCGCACGCTCCACAGCGTCAATCGCCAGAAATCGTACCGCGTTCGCAAGAGCGCCGTGGCCGACCTCGCCCGCGTCCGGGGCGTCGGGTGTTGAGACGGAGAACCCCACTTCGTCCATAGAGTGTTCCACCTGTTTGCGGAGTTTCGTCGAGGAGGTTCGCCGCCGGGCGGCGTCCCCTCACCGGTGTCCAGGCGCAAAATGCCGCCACAGACCGGGCCCGTCAACCGCGATGTGACCGCCATAGACCCGGAGTCTGGCGTCGACATCACCTATCGCGGGCCGGGGACGCCCGCTTTACGCGCGATGGCACGCAGTGACCCGGGCGCGGTTGACCATGACGGGCGGCCGCGCCTATTCTCAGCGACCTTTGGAGGGAGGATCTCCCGCCACGGCACAACCCGAACAAGGGGAACCCATGTCACGGCTGGACCAGGCGGCCCGCAGACTGCAATCGGCGCTCGACCGGCTGGACCGGGCCGTGGTCGCGAAGGCCGCCCAGGGCGGGGCGGCGGACGATGACTTGCGCGCCGCGCTCGAGGGCACGCGGCGGGAGAACGCCCGCCTGCAGGCGGCCGCCGCACAGGCGACGACCCGTCTAGACGCGGCGATCGGCCGCCTCAGAGCCGTTTTGGAGGACTGACGTGGCCGAGGTGAGTCTCATGATCAATGGACGCAGCTACACGGTCGCTTGCGACGACGGGCAGGAGGCCCATCTGCAGCACCTGGCCGGGCACATCGATCAGCGGGTCGGGGACCTGGTCGAGTCGGTGGGGCAGTTGGGAGAACCGCGGCTCCTGGTCATGGCGAGCCTGCTGATCGCCGACGAGTTGTCCGATGCCTACGCCCATATCTCCGAGCTCGAGAACGGCCGGTCGACGCCGACGCCCGAGGCGGCCCCCGATCCAGCCCCAGATCCGGCCGCCGTCGAAGCGCTGGAAAGCTGCGCCAACCGGTTGGAGGCTATTGCCGACCGGCTGGAGGAGCCTTAGATATCGGCGCAGGGGTTTGTGCTGCGAGGTGCGTCAGACCTTTCGATCCCTGGGGCCAATACAAACCTCTAGGGAGCTGTCCCTGCCGGGGCCGTGGTCTCGGTATATGGCGCCCACCTGCTTTGGCAGGCCACGGAGGATCTATATCGGTCAACGGCCATCGCGGCACGCCCCGACCCCGCCGGGAACCTCACAAACCACCGGGCGGGCGGCGGAGGTTTCCTGGTGACTCCTGATATCGACGACGAGAAAGAGCGCCTGCGCGCGGAAGCCAAAGGACGCCGCGGCGCGGCCGCCGCCGCGGCCTCCGGGGCCGGCGAGGCGCTGTGCCGGCGCCTGATCGCCGCACTCGACCAGGGGACGATCCCCCTGGCTCCGGGGGCCGCCGTTTCGGCCTACTGGCCCAAGGGCGACGAGCTGGACCCGCGCCCCGCCATGGCGGCGCTGGTCGCGCGCGGCCACCCGATCGGCCTGCCGGTGGTGGTTGCCCGGGCGGCGCCGCTGGTGTTCCGGCGCTGGGTGCCGGGCGACCGGCTGGAGCCTGCGGGCTTCGGTCTTCGCGAGCCGGCCGCGGACCGGCCGGAGGTGACGCCGGCGCTCTTGCTGGTGCCGCTGCTGGCCTTCGACCGCGCGGGCACGCGCCTCGGCTATGGCGGCGGCTTCTACGACCGGACCCTGGCCCGGCTCCAGAGCGCCGGGCGCCCGCTCGCCGTGGGCGTCGCCTATGCCGGCCAGGAGCTGTCCGAGCTGCCCCGCGGTCCCAGGGACCGGACGCTCGACTGGATTTTGACCGAGGGCGAAACCATAGCGATCGGAGGCGAGGGCCATGCGGCTGCTGTTCTGCGGTGATCTCGTCGGCCGGAGCGGCCGCCAGGCGCTGTTCGATCACCTGCCCGGCCTGCGCGAGCGGCTCGCGGTCGACTTCGTGATCGCCAACGGCGAGAACGCGGCCGGTGGCTTCGGCATCACCAAGAAGATCTGCCAGGAGATCCTGGCGGCCGGAGTCGACGTGATCTCCGGCGGCAACCACAGCTGGGACCAGCGCGAGGCGCTGGGCTTCATCGACGGCGAGCCACGCCTGCTGCGGCCCCAGAATTATCCCGACGGCACGCCGGGCCGCGGCAGCGGAGTTTTCCCGGCGCCCCGCGGCCGAAAGGTCATGGTGCTCAACGTCATGGGCCGCCTGTTCATGGACCCGCTAGACGACCCTTTTGCCTGCGTCGAGCGTAGCCTCGGCCGACAGCGCCTGGGCGGTACGGTCGACGTCATCGTGCTCGACTTCCACGCCGAGGCGACCAGCGAGAAGATGGCTATGGGCCACTTTGTCGACGGCCGGGTGAGCCTCTGTGTCGGCACCCATACCCACGTGCCGACCGCCGATACGATGATCCTGCCGGGCGGCACGGCCTATCAGACGGATACCGGAATGTGCGGCGACTACGATTCGGTGATCGGCATGGACAAGGCGGTCCCGATCGCCCGTTTCACGCGCAAGCTGCCGACCGAGCGCCTGTCGCCGGCCTCGGGCGAGGGCACGCTCTGCGCGGTCTACGTGGAAACCGACGATGCCACGGGCCTGGCGCGGCGCATCGAGCCGGTTCGCGCCGGCGGCCGCCTGCCCGCGACCTCGTTCGAACCGTAAGACCTAGATGTCTTCGTCGGAATTGGACGACAGCGTCAGGAAGCGCGCCACCTCGTCGTACAGCAGCTCGGTCTGGCGGATCACTTCGTCGGCGCTGCCGCCAAGGGTTGCGGCGGCGGCCGCGACGTTCGGGCCTTCGGCCGCGGCGAGCGCGAGGTCGAGCGCCGGCCGCGCGGTCTGCCGGGTGAATTCCGATACCAGCTCGGCGGCCCGCTTGATCTGCTGACTGGCACCGGCACCGTCGGCCGGCAGGTCCTTCGGACCGGGAAGGACGGGAAAGTTGTGCGGCGTAGCCATCGCTGCTTCCCTGGAACGGAGTTGAGCCGGCCCTCATCATGGCCGGACCGTGCTTAAGGGCGGGTAAACGCCGGGCGCGGTGTCGAAAGGCTTCTGCCGGCGGTGAATTCCTGCTAGAAGGCGCCCAAATCTCGCCATAAAGCTGCTCTATCAGGGCATAGCCGTTGCGCGCTCTGCCCCAAGATATGGTAGGCTGGCAACTGACTATCATCAGGATCTAGGGTCGGAGTCCGAGATCGGAGGGTCATGGCAGGCCATTCGCAATTCAAGAACATCATGTATCGCAAGGGCGCGCAGGACAAAAAGCGCGCCAGGCTCTTCGGCCGGCTGATCCGCGAGGTGACGGTCGCGGCGCGCTCGGGCCTGCCCGATCCGGACGCCAACCCGCGCCTGCGCGCGGCGATTTCCGCGGCGCGGGCGGCCAACATGCCGAAGGACAACATCGAGCGCGCCATCAAGCGCGTCGCCGGCGGCGAAGACGACACGAACTACGAGGAAATCCGCTACGAAGGCTACGGTCCGGGAGGCGCGGCGATCATCGTCGAGGCCCTGACCGACAATCGGAACCGGACCGCGTCCGAGGTGCGTGCGGCGTTCGGCAAGCACGGCGGCTCGCTCGGCGAGACGAACAGCGTCTCCTTCATGTTCGACCGGGTCGGCATGATCGTCTTCGACCCGGAGGCCGCCGGCGCGGACGAGATGTTCGACGCGGCGGCCGAGGCCGGCGCCGAGAACGTCGACTCCACCGCCGAGGGGCATGAGATCGTCTGTACGCCCGACGATTTCTCGGCCGTGCGCGACGCCCTCGCCGAGCGCTTCGGCGATCCGCGGGAGGCGCGCTTGACCTGGAAGCCCCAGTCCGCCGTCACGATCGACGAGGACGCGGCCGGGAGCCTGCTCAAGCTGCTGGATACGCTGGACGACAACGACGACGTGCAGCAGGTCTCGGCGAACTTCGAGATCGCCGACGACGTTCTGGAACGGTTGACGGCCTGACCGGCCGGCCTCGGGCGGACGAGAGAGGGTTGATGCGCGTTATCGGATTGGACCCCGGGCTCCGGCGCACCGGTTGGGGCGTGATCGACTCCGAGGGGACGCATCTCAGGCACGTGGCGAACGGCGTGGTCACCTCCGACGGGAGTCTCGATCTCGCCCGGCGCCTGGTTCAACTCGACGCGGGATTGCTCGAGGTGCTGCTCGCGTACCGGCCCGAAGAGGCGGCGGTGGAGGCAAGCCTGGTCAACAAGAATGCCGGGTCGACCTTGAAGCTCGGCGTGGCGCGCGGCGTCGTGCTGCTGACTCCCGCCAAGCATGGCCTGCCGGTGGCCGAATACCTGCCGATGATCGTCAAGAAGGCCGTGGTCGGCACGGGGCACGCCAGCAAGGAGCAGGTGCAGACCATGGTCGGGCACCTCTTGCCCGGCTGCGCGATCGCCAACCCGGACGCGGCCGACGCGCTCGCGGTGGCGATCTGCCACAGCCATCACGCGGCGACGGGCCGACGCTGGTCCGCCGGCAGGGAAGAGCCCCTGCCGGCCGCGCAAGGGGACCGGCGATGATCGGCAAACTGACGGGCCAGGTGGACTCGGCCGGCGAAGACTGGACTTTGATCGACGTCGCCGGCGTCGGGTATCACGTGTTCTGCTCGCGCCGGAGCCTCGAGCGCCTGCCGCCGGGAAGCGGTCCGGTCGCTCTGCTGGTCGAAACCCACGTGCGCGAGGACCACATTCACCTCTACGGCTTCATCGATCAGGCCGAGCGGGACTGGTTCCGCCTGCTGTGCACGGTGCAGGGCGTGGGCGCCAGGATGGCGCTGGCGATCCTTTCTGTGCTGTCGCCGCAGGACCTGATCCAGGCGATCGCCGCTCAGGACAAGGCGCAACTGACCCGGGCCGGTGGCGTCGGCCCCAAGCTGGCCAGCCGGATTCTCGTCGAACTGAAGGACAAGGCCGGCAAACTGGTGCTCGGTCCGGCGGCGGTCGCGGTCCCGCCCAACGGCACCGGCAGCGGTCTCGGCCGGGCGGCCGAGGACGCGGTGTCCGCCCTGGTCAACCTCGGCTACGGCCGCAGCGAGTCCTTTGGCGCCGTGGTCCAGGCGAGCCGCGCCCTGGGCGATAGAGCGCCGCTGGAGGCGCTGATCACGGCAGGCCTGAAGGAGCTTTCGACGTGACGGAACCGCTCGCCTCCGCGAAGCCCCGCTCCGGCGAAGTGGGGCGCGCCGTGGCCCCGGAATTCGGCCAGGAGGACGGCCTCGAACTGACGCTCAGGCCCGCCAGCCTGGACGATTTCATCGGCCAGCGGCAGCTGCGCGAGAACCTCGCCGTCTTCGTTCAGGCGGCGCGGGCCCGCGGCGAGGCGATGGACCATGTGCTGTTCTTCGGCCCGCCGGGCCTGGGCAAGACGACCCTGGCGCAGATCGTAGCGCGCGAGCTGGGCGTCGGTTTTCGCGCCACTTCGGGCCCGGTGATCGCACGCGCCGGTGACCTGGCGGCGATCCTGACCAATCTCCAGCCGCGCGATGTTCTGTTCATCGACGAGATCCATCGCCTGAACCCGGCAGTCGAGGAGATTCTCTATCCGGCGATGGAGGACTTCCAGCTCGATCTGATCATCGGTGAGGGGCCGGCTGCCCGCTCGGTTCGCATCGACCTGCCGCCCTTCACCCTGGTGGGGGCGACCACGCGCTCGGGCCTGATCACCACCCCCTTGCGCGAGCGTTTCGGCATCCCCCTGCGCCTCAACTTCTACGAGGCGGAGGAGTTGCAGCAGATCGTCCGGCGCGGGGCCCGGGTCCTGAGCATGGACCTGACGGCGGAAGGCGCGCACGAGATCGCACGGCGCTCGCGCGGCACGCCCCGCGTGGCGGGGCGCCTGCTGCGCCGCGTGCGCGATTTCGCGGCGGTCGCCGGGGCCGGGCGGATCGATGCCCGGGCGGCGGACGCCGCGCTCGGCCGTCTGGACGTCGACCAGAGGGGGCTGGACGCCATGGACCGGCGCTATCTGACCTGCATCGCGGCGAACTACAGTGGCGGGCCGGTTGGCGTGGAGACCCTGTCCGCCGCCCTGTCGGAGCAGCGCGACGTTCTGGAGGAGGTGATAGAGCCCTACCTGATCCAGCAGGGCCTGCTGCAAAGGACGCCGCGCGGCCGCATGCTGACCAGCGGCGGCTACGGCTATCTGGGGCTCGAGCAGCCGCGCGGCCAGGCGCAGCTGCCCTTGTTGGACGAAGACCGGGAGGCGGCGCCGTGACCGGCCTGTCCGGACGCATCGAAGGTGGCGAGCACGTGCTGCCGATCCGGGTCTACTACGAGGACACCGACGCGGCGGGCATCGTGTACTACGCCAGCTACCTGAGGTTCGCCGAGCGCGGGCGCACCGAAATGTTGCGCCTGGCCGGCGTTCGGCAGAGCGAGATTTCCCGACGGCACGGCGTGGCCTTCGCGGTCCGCGACTGCAAGGCCGACTACCGGCAGCCGGCCCGGCTCGACGATCTGATCGAGGTGCGCTCACGGCTGACCGGGCTGCGCGGCGCATCGGCCGA
>CAMYMY010000212.1:6554-12137 GCA_947259625.1 uncultured Kiloniellales bacterium
TCCATGGAAAACCGAACGGTTGACACACTGACCCTAGGCGGGTCGTTGGACCACCAGATGACGGTCTGGGGCCTGTTCCTGGAGGCCGACATCATCGTCAAGGCGGTGATCGTGCTGTTGGTGCTGGCTTCGTTCTGGAGCTGGGCGGTCATATTCGAGAAGGTCCTGCGCATCCGCCGCCTCAGGACCCTGGCCGACGACTTCGAGGACAGCTTCTGGTCGGGCGGCTCGCTGGACGATCTGTACGATGAACTCGACAACCGGCCGCCCGATCCCATGTCCGCCATCTTTGTCTCGGCGATGCGCGAATGGCGGCGTTCGACCGCCGGCATCGGCCTCAAGGCCGAGCGCCTGAAGGCCGGCCTCAAGGAGCGGGTCGAGCGGGTCATGGATATCACGCTGGGGCGCGAAATGCAGCGTCTCGAAAAGCAGATGATCTTCTTGGCCTCGGTCGGCTCCTCGGCGCCCTTCATCGGGCTGTTCGGCACGGTCTGGGGCATCATGAACGCCTTCACCTCGATCGCCGCGGCCAAGAACACGACGCTGGCGGTCGTCGCGCCGGGCATCGCCGAGGCGCTGTTCGCCACCGCGCTCGGACTGGTGGCGGCAATCCCGGCGGTGATCGGGTTCAACAAGCTGTCGACCGACCTGGGGCGCTACTCGGTGCGGCTCGAGGCCTTCTCCGGGGAGTTCACGGCGATTCTATCGCGCCAGCTCGAGGAGCAGGGATAGCCATGGCCGGCCCCTACGCCGCCCGGCGGGGCGGGTCGCGACGCGGCCGCTACCGGCCGATGAGCGAGATCAACGTCACGCCCTTCGTCGACGTCATGCTGGTGCTGCTGATCGTGTTCATGGTGACCGCGCCGCTGCTCACGGTCGGCGTGCCGGTCGACCTCCCGGAGGCCAAGGCCAAGGCGCTCTCGCAGCCGGAGGAGCCGCTCGTCATCTCGATCGATTCGTCCGGCATCGTGTTCATCCAGGAGACCGAGGTCGCGCTCGAAAAGCTGGTGCCGCGCCTGGCGGCGATCACGGACAACAAGCCCGACACCCGGATCTATCTGCGCGGCGACCGCGCCGTCGACTACGGGCGCATCATGGAGGTCATGGCCAGGGTCAACTCCGCCGGCTTCACGCGCCTGGCGCTGGTCTCGGAGCTGCCGCGCAAGACCGCCGGCAAGGCGGGCAAGAAGAAGAAGAAACGGAACTGACCCATGGGCAAGGCGGTCCTCCTATCCGGCGCGCTGCACGTCGTGACCATCCTGATCCTGGTGATCGGGCTGCCGTCCTTCGTGTCGCTGCCGGAGGTGGCGCCGCCGATCCCGGTCGAGCTGGTCGAGCTGGAGCAAGAGACGGACGAACCGGCGCCCAAGCCGAAGCCCAAGCCCGAGAAGCAGCCCGAGCCGGAGCCCGAACCGCAGCAGGCCGAGGTCCGGCCGGCCGCGGAGCCCGAGCCGATCGCGCCCGAACCGGAGCCCGAGCCCGAACAGGTCGCGCTGCCGCCCGAGCCGGAACCCGAGCCGGAGGCCGAGCCCGAACCGGAGAAGGAGCTGGCCGAATCCCTGCCCAAGCCGGGCAAGAAGCCCACGCTCAAGGTTCCGGTCCCCGACCAGCCCGAGGAACCCGAGGAAAACCGCCTGACCTCGATCCTGCGCAACGTCGAGAAGCTCAAGGAACAGCAGGCGGCCAAGCCGGCGGAGGAACCGGAGCCGAGCGGAGCCCAGGTCCGGCCCCAGGCCAGCCCATTGGAGCAGAGGGAGCTGGTGCGAATCGTCACGCAGCACATGTCTCGCTGTTGGCGCATCGAGCCGGGCGCCCGCGACGCCCAATCCTTGGTGGTCGGGATCAAGGTCCAGATGAACCGGGACGGCTCGGTGCGCGCCGTGAAGATCACCGACAGCAGCCGTATGGCCGCCGACGCTTTCTACCGCAGCGCGGCGGAAAACGCGCGGCGCGCCATTCTGAGCTGCCAACCCTTCCCGCTGCCGATCAAGCGCTACGAGGTGTGGCAAGAAATGCGTTTTACGTTCAATCCGAGCGAGATGTTCGGTGGATGACCCCTGGCGTGATGGATGGCAAGCTAGGCTGGGCTTTGGAGACAACGCCGGTCGGGGAGCTAGACAATCGAATCGAAACGGGATGAGTGGGACATGAACAACAGCGCGACTTCCTTCGTATCGGCCGTGGCCCTGGCGCTGGCCGTGGCCCTCGGGTCCGGCGTGCCGGCGCGCGCCGAGCTCAACGTCGACATCACCCAGGGCTTTGTCGAGCCCCTGCCGGTCGCCATCACGGATTTCTACGCGGAGACCCTCGAGGAATCGAAGACCGGCAAGGATTTGGCCGGGGTCATATCGGCCGACCTCGAGCGCTCCGGCCTGTTCCGGCCGATCGACCACGGCGCCTTCATTCAGGACGCCGCGAGCCTGCGCAAGGGCCCGCGCTTCTCGGACTGGCGCCTGATCAACGCCCAGGCCCTGATCCAGGGCAGCGTCGAGATGCAGCCCGACGGTCGCTTGCGTGTTAATTTCCGGCTGTGGGACGTCTTCGCGGAACAGCAGATGACCGGTCTGGCGTACTTCACGACACCGTCCAACTGGCGGCGGGTGGCCCATATCGTCGCCGACGTCATCTACAAGCGCCTGACCGGCGAGGACGGCTATTTCGACACGCGCCTCGTCTATGTCGCCGAGAGCGGGCCGCAGAACCGCCGCGTCAAGCGACTCGGGATCATGGATCAGGACGGCGAGAACCACCGCTTCCTGACCGCCGGCAACGAGCTGGTGCTGACCCCGCGGTTCTCGCCGACGACCCAGGAGATCACCTACCTCTCGTATATTAGCGAGATCCCGCGGGTCTACCTGTTCAACCTGAACACCGGCCAGCAGGAGGTGCTGGGCGACTTCCCCGGCATGACCTTCGCGCCGCGCTTCTCGCCCGACGGCAACAAGGTGATCATGAGCCTGGCGGACAACGGCAACTCCGACATTTTCACCATGGATCTGCGCACGCGGGGCGTGAAGCGGTTGACCAACCATCCCGCGATCGACACTTCGCCCTCCTATTCCCCCGATGGCCGCCGGATTGCGTTTAATTCGGACCGGGGCGGCAGCCAGCAGCTTTACGTCATGGATTCGGACGGCGGCAACGTGCGGCGGATCAGTTTCAATCAGGGCCGCTACGCCACGCCGGTCTGGTCGCCGCGCGGCGATCTGGTCGCCTTCACGCGCATGTCCAACGGCGAGTTCTATATCGGCGTCATGCGCCCCGACGGCAGCGGGGAACGCATGCTGACCAAGGGGTTCCTGGTCGAGGGTCCGACGTGGGCCCCCAACGGTCGGGTTCTGTCGTATTTTCGACAAACCCCCGCGGACTCCCGCGGACGGGTGACCAGCAAGGTCTATACCATTGATCTGACTGGATTCAACGAGCGAGAACTGGCCACACCCATCGATGCGTCCGATCCCGCGTGGTCCCCCTTGATTCCCTAGGGGGTGGCCGGTATAGTCCGCAGGCCTTCGCGAGGCAAGAGGCCTGGAATCGGGGGCTAGTCCAGTTTGTCGCGACCGCCTCTTTTGCCGGAGAAAATTTCCGAATCTAACCTGACTAGGCCCTGGGGACGCTTTGAGAGGCGACGTCCCGGGGGCAGTCTTGAAGAGGGCAAAACATGCGCTTTAAGCTTCTGACTTTGTTCGCGGCCGCTCTATTGGTGGCTGCCTGTGAAACGGCTCCGGAAGAGACAGCCGCGGTCGATACCAGCGGAGTCGTCGAGCAACCTGCGGCTCAGCCGGCCTCGCCCGGTGGGCCCACGCCTGGTTCCCAGGAGGATCTGCTGCTTAACGTGGGCGACCGCGTTTTCTTCGCGTTCGACCGCAGCGATCTCAACTCCGATTCTCGTGCCACGCTCGAGAAGTTGGCGTCCTGGATGACCACGTATCAAAACGTCACCATCACCATCGAGGGTCATTGCGACGAGCGCGGTACGCGCGAGTACAACTTGGCGCTCGGTGAACGGCGCTCCGATGCGGCACGTGACTATCTGGTCGCGCTGGGCGTTGACGGGGGGCGTGTTACCACGATCAGCTATGGCAAGGAACGGCCGGCCGTGCTCGGATCCAACGAGGATGCCTGGGCGCAGAACCGCCGGGACGTTTTCGTCGTCAACTGATACGCCTCTCGATCATTTGAGACACGGTGTCCGCCCGGGCCCCGCCAAAAGCGGGAGTCCCGGGCGGCGCTGTTTGGGCGTTTATCCTGCTGAGGGGCCGGGGCGCCCCCTCGGGGATCCTCCCGGGGGGTGCTATTCTGTGAGGCGCTAGGCAGCGCGTCACATTTCTGCCAAGAATCTTCGCCAAGTAGATGCACTGCTGTTTCCCAGGCCGTGCCGTTGCGAAGGGTAAGCCGATGACCCCGCCAATTCACCGATTTCCCAGCCCGTTCCGGTTGTTGGGACAGACTGGAACCGCGCCGCTGGGCGCGGTGTTCGCCGTCGTTCTTGCGATGCTGGCCGCAATGCCGGCGGTACAGGCTCAGGAGACCAACCTGAACAGCCTGCTCAACCGAATCGAACGGCTGCAACGCGACCTGAATACACTGCAGCGTCACGTTTACCGGGGCGAAACGCCGCCGGCCGCTGCCGCGGGCGCCGAGCTTTCCGGGACCCAGGCCGCGCGCGTCGAAGTGCGTCTTTCGCAGTTCGAGACGGAGTTGCGGACGCTGACCGGTCAAATCGAGGAGCAGTCGTTCCGGATCAACAAGGTGACCGAGCGGCTGGACCGCCTGGTCGAGGACGTCGACGAGCGTCTGCAGCTCCTCGAGACCGGCGTCGCGCCGCAACCGGCCGAAGGGCAGATGCCGGATACCGCTGCCGGACAGACCGGGTCCGGACAACCGGCATGGGACGAGGGGCCGAAGGTATTGGGCACGATCTCCGAAGGCGAGCTGGCCGCTGCCGCGCCTGGCGGTCAGGAAGGCGGCACGGCGCCGGAAGGCACGCCGAAGGGAGACTACGAGCACGCGTTCAAACTGCTCAGCCAGACCGACTATCCGGGCGCGGAGCGCGCGCTGACCGCTTTCCTCGAGCAGTATCCGAGCGATCCGCTGGCCGGTAACGCGAAGTACTGGCTGGGCGAAACCTACTATGTCCGCGGCCAGTATGCCGAAGCTGCGGTGGCCTTCGCCGAAGGGTACCAGACCTATCCCGATAGCGTGAAGGCGCCGGACAACTTGTTGAAGCTAGGCAAATCGCTGGCGGCGCTCAAGCAGACCGCCGATGCCTGCGGTACTTTCAGCGAGTTGCTCAAGCGCTACAGGGGCGCATCGCCGACGATACTGCGGCAAGCCAAGAGCGAGCAGAAGCGCCTGGCCTGTCCGTGACGGCCGCCGCCGACCGTGGCGTGGGCAGGGCGGCGGAGCCGTTGGCGCGGTCGGCCGCGGTCCTGACCGACCGGGACATGGCGCGCCTGATGGCGCCCTTCGGCCCCATCGAGCCGGCGCCGCGAAGTGCGGCGGGCGTGTCCGGCGGGGCGGACAGCTTGACGCTCGCCCTGCTTCTCGATGCCTGGGCGGCAGCGCGGGGCGGCAGCGCGG
>CAMYMY010000213.1 GCA_947259625.1 uncultured Kiloniellales bacterium
GTGATTATTACTGCAAGTTGCTAGAGCGCGGCAAGATCTCTCGCCGTGAGTTCATGGGCCGCACGGCCGCGCTGGGCCTTACCACGGCCCTGGCGACAAGCCTGGCGGCGAAGGCCGCCAAGGCCGCGACACCGAAAAAGGGCGGCACGCTGCGTATGGGCATCGGCCATGGGTCGACCACCGACACGCTCGATCCGGCGACCTATGAGAACCTTTACATCCAGTCCCTGGGCGGCGCCGTTCACAACAAGCTGACCGAGGTCGGCAACACCGGCGATCTGGTTCCCGAGCTCGCGGAATCCTGGGAGCCGAGCCCGGACGCCAAGGTCTGGACCTTCAAGCTGCGCAAGGGGGTCGAGTTCCACAACGGCAAGACCTTGGAAGCGGCGGACGTCGTCGCCTCGATCAACCATCACCGCGGCGAGGACTCCAAGTCGGCGGCCAAGCCCATCGTCGACCCGATTGCCGATATCAAGGCTGACGGCAAGGACACGGTGGTGTTCACGATGAAGACCGGCAATGCCGATTTCCCCTTCATCATCAGCGACTATCACCTCTCGATCATGCCGTCGAAGGACGGCAAGGCCGATGCAACGTCGGGCATCGGCACCAGCGGCTATACGATCGAGAGCTTCGAGCCGGGCGTGCGCACCAAGTTGAAGCGTTTCCCGAACTACTGGAAGGAAGGGCGCGCGCATTTCGACGCGGCCGAGATGTTGGTCATCGTCGACGTCACGGCGCGCACGAACGCCCTGACCACGGGCGAGATCGACGCCATGGACCGGGTCGACCTCAAGACGGCGCACCTGCTGGCCCGCAACAAGAACGTCAAGCTCGTAGAAACCAGCGGCACGGCGCACTACACCTTCGCCATGCGCACGGACACGGCCCCCTTCGACAACAACGACGTGCGGCTGGCGCTGAAGTACGCGCTCGACCGCGACGCGCTGTTGAAGTCGGTCCTGCGCGGCCACGGCGTCGTGGGCAACGACCACCCGATCAGCCTGTCGAACCGCTATCACGCCGGCGATCTGCCGCAGCGGAAGTACGACGTCGACAAGGCCAAGTTCCATCTGAAGAAAGCGGGGCTCAGCAACCTCAAGGTGGACCTGAGCGCGGCCGATGCGGCCTTCGCCGGCGCCGTCGACGCGGCGGTCCTCTACAAGGAGCACGCGGCTAAGGCGGGTATCGAGATCAACGTCGTGCGCGAGCCGAACGACGGCTACTGGTCGAACGTCTGGCTGAAGAAGCCGTGGTGCGCGGTATACTGGGGCGGCCGGCCGACCGAGGACTGGATGTTCTCGACCGCCTACGCCGCCGGGGCGCCGTGGAACGACTCCTTCTGGGAGCACGAGCGCTTCAACAAGCTGCTGATCGAGGCGCGTGCCGAACTGGACGAGGCCAAGCGGCGCGCGATGTACGTCGAAATGCAGACGATCGTCAGCAACGAGGGCGGCGTCGTCGTGCCCATGTTCAACAACTACGTCATGGGCCTGTCCAAGAAGGTCCAGCACGAGAAGATGGGATCGAACTGGAGCCTCGACGGTTTCAGGGCAGTGGAGCGTTGGTGGTTCGGCTGATCCGAACGGGCGAGCCGGACGGGTTCCGTGACCGAAATCCTGACGATGGTGGCCCAGCGCTTGGCGTTGGGTCTCCTCACCCTCTTCGTCGTCTCCCTGATCATTTTTCTGGGTATCGAGCTGCTGCCCGGAGACTTGACGGAGGCGATCCTGGGCCAGTCGGCAACGCCGGAGACCGTTGCGGCGTTCCGCAAGGAACTCGGCCTCGATCTGCCGCCGCACACCCGCTACTTCGAATGGCTGGGCGGAATACTTCAGGGAGATTTCGGCAAGTCCCTGGCCAATCAGCGTGAGATCTCCGAACTGATCGGCGTGCGTTTCGCCAACACGCTGTTCCTCGCCGCCATAGCCGCCATCATCTCTGTTCCCCTGGCGGTGACGCTCGGTGTGCTCGCGGCGCTTCACCGCAACAGCTTCTTCGACCGGTCGATCAACGTTGTGACGTTGTCGTCGATCTCCTTCCCGGAGTTCTTCGTCGCCTACATCCTGATCCTGTTCCTGGCGGTCAACGTCAACATCTTCCCCAGCATCTCGAACGTCAGCGCGGACCTGGGGTTCTGGGAGCGCGTCTACCGTGTCATGCTGCCGGCGCTGACGCTGACGCTGGTGGTGGTTGCCCACATGATGCGCATGACCCGCGCGTCGATCATCAATCTCCTGGCCAGCCCCTACATCGAGATGGCGAACCTGAAGGGTCTGTCCCGTTCGCGCATCATCGTCCACCACGCTCTGCCCAACGCCTTGGCGCCGATCATCAACGTGATCGTGATCAACCTGGCCTACCTCGTGGTCGGAGTGGTGATCGTCGAGGTGGTCTTCGTCTACCCGGGCTTGGGCCAGCTGTTCGTCGACTCGGTCATCAAACGGGACGTTCCGGTGGTGCAGGGCAGCTGCCTGATCTTCGCGGCGACCTACATTCTGCTGAATCTGACGGCCGACGTGCTGTCGATCCTCAGCAACCCCAGACTCCTCCATCCGAAATAGGCGAGCGGCCGTATGAAACAGCTGGTCAAACTGCTGAAGTCGGCTCCTCCGACCGCAATCTTCGGATTGCTGGTGATCGTGGTCTACGTCTTCGTCGCCTTCTTCGCTCCCGTCCTGACCCCTTACGGCGAGTCCGAAATCGTCGGCTCGGAGTTCGAGCCCTGGGGCGAGGGTTTCGTGCTCGGCACCGACAACCTGGGCCGGGACATGCTGACACGGCTGATCTACGGCGCCAGGAACACGATCGGGATCGCCTTCGCGACGACCTGTCTCGCGTTCCTGATCGGCGGCTTCTTCGGCCTGCTGGCGACCACGCTGGGGGGTTGGGTCGATCAGGTCCTGGCGCGCGTCGTCGACGTCTTGATGGCCATTCCCACGCTGATCTTCGCGCTCCTGATCCTGACCATCCTGGGCACCTCGATCCCCGTGCTGATCGTCGTGATCGCCGTTCTGGACTCCACGCGCGTCTTCCGGCTGGCCCGCGCGGTCTCGATGAACGTCGTCGTGCTGGATTTCGTCGAGGCGGCCCGGCTGCGCGGCGAAAGAATATGGTGGATCATCGGGCGGGAGGTCCTGCCGAACTCCATGCCGCCGCTGGTCGCCGAATTCGGCCTGCGCTTCTGCTTCGTCTTCCTGTTCATCAGCGCGCTCAGCTTCCTGGGCCTCGGCCTGCAGCCGCCGACGGCCGACTGGGGCTCCATGGTGCGCGACAATGCGACCCTGATCACCTACGGCGACATCACGCCCTTGCTGCCGGCGGGGGCGATCGCGCTGCTGACTGTGGGGGTCAATTTCGTGGTCGATTGGTTCCTTCACAAGACGAGTGGGCTTCGCGATGAGCACTGACGGCGGCAAACACGAGATGGGCGAGGTCCTGCTCGAGATGCGCGGCCTGCGTATCGAGGGGCAGTCCGACGAGCAATGGCACGAGATCGTCAACGGCATCGACCTGACCCTGCGGCGCGGCGAGGTCCTGGGCCTGATCGGCGAATCGGGCGCCGGCAAATCGACCATCGGCATCGCCAGCATGGGCTTCGCCCGGCCCGGCTGCCGAATTTCCGGCGGCACGATCGTCTTCGACGGCATCGATATGACCGCCGCCTCGGAGGAAACCAAGCGCGAGATCCGCGGATCGCGCATCGCCTATGTCGCCCAGAGCGCCGCGGCCTCCTTCAACCCGGCGCACAAGCTGATCGACCAGTATTCGGAAACGCCGGTCCAGCACGGCATCCTGAAGGCCGCCGAGGCCGAGCAGGACGCCAAGGACCTGTATCGCCGGCTTCAGCTGCCGGACCCGGACAACATCGGCTACCGCTATCCGCATCAGGTCTCCGGCGGCCAGTTGCAGCGCGCGATGACCGCCATGGCCATGGCCTGCAAGCCCGATCTGATTGTCTTCGACGAGCCGACCACCGCGCTCGACGTCACGACCCAGATCGAGGTCCTCGCCGCGATCAAGGACGTGGTCCGCCAGTCGAACACCGCGGCCATCTACATCACCCACGACCTAGCGGTGGTGGCGCAGATGGCGGACCGGATCATGGTGCTGCGCTACGGCGATCTGATCGAGGAAGGCGACGCGCGCGAGATGCTCGCCAACCCGAAGGAGGACTACACCCGCCAGCTTGTCGCGGTGAGGACCTACAAGAAGGAAGACGCCGCCGCCGCCCCCTCCGAACGTCCCCTGCTCGACGTCCAGGACGTCTCGGCGGCCTACGGCAATACCCTCCTGGTCCTGCAAGACATAGACCTACAGGTCGAGCGCGGCCGGACGGTCGCGATCGTGGGCGAATCCGGCAGCGGCAAGAGCACGCTGGCGCGGGCGATCACCGGCCTGCTGCCGCCGCTCAAGGGCAAGGTCCTCTTCGACGGCGAAGAGCTGCCGGCTTCTTACAAGGCCAGGTCCCGCGACCAGTTGCGCCACCTGCAGATGATCTATCAGATGCCGGACACGGCGCTCAATCCGCGCCAGAAGGTACGCGACGTGATCGGCCGTCCCCTGTCCTTCTACCTCGGCATGGACAGCCAGGCGCGCGAGAAGCGCATCCTGGAGCTCCTGGACATGATCGAGCTGCCGGCCGATTTCGCCGACCGCTATCCGGGGGAGCTGTCCGGCGGACAGAAGCAGCGCATATGTATCGCCCGCGCGCTCGCGGCGAACCCGGAGGTCATCATCTGCGACGAGGTGACCTCGGCGCTCGATCAGCTGGTCGCCGAGGAAATCCTCAAGCTCCTGCAACGTCTCCAGGACGACCTGGGCGTGACCTACCTCTTCATCACCCACGACCTGGCGACCGTGAAGGCGATCTCGGACGAGATCGTGGTCATGCTGCAGGGCCGGATCGTCGAGCAGGGTGAGAAGCACGAGATCCTCACGCCGCCCCATCACGAGTATACGGAACTGCTGCTGTCCTCGGTGCCGGAGATGGATCCCGACTGGCTCGACAGCGTCCTGGAGAAGCGCAAGGCCGCGCAGTAACGCTGCGGCTTGCGGCCCCGGTTCCTCCCGCCATCCCTCACACCATGGATCGTTTCGCCAAACTTGGCGCGCCATACGGATGCGCGTGAACTCAGCGCTCCACGAGGCTATGATCGGGGCAGATGCGGACGCGAGCGAGGGAGGCGGCACATGGCCCAAGACATAACGCCCGGCCGAGGCGACGTGTTTCTGGTGATCGACGTGCAGAACGATTTCTGCCCGGGCGGCGCGCTCGCCGTGCCCCATGGCGATGCGGTGGTTCCGATCATCAACCGCTTGGCCGGCGGCTTCGAGCACGTGCTGTTCACCCAGGATTGGCACCCTAGGGAGCACACGTCCTTCGCCTCCTCGCATTCGGGGCGCCAGCCCTTCGAGACCATCGAGGTGGCCTACGGTCCCCAGACTCTCTGGCCCGACCACTGCGTACAGGACAGCGAGGGTGCGGCCTTCCACCCGGAGCTCGACGCCGCGCGGGCCGAGCTGATCATCCGCAAGGGCTACGACCCCGCCATCGATTCCTACTCGGCCTTCTACGAGAACGACCGGACGACCGCCACGGGCCTGACCGGCTATCTCAGGACGCGCGGCTTCGAGCGGGTCTTCATGGCCGGCCTGGCGACCGACTTCTGCGTCAATTTCTCGGCGGTCGACGCCGCGCGCGAGGGCTTTGCGGTGGTGGTGATCGAGGACGCCTGCCGGGCGATCGACCTGGACAGCTCGCTGGCCGCGGCCAAGGCGCAGATGGCCGAGGCCGGCGCGGCCCTGGTGGCGTCCTCGGCGCTGGCCGTCTAGTGGCGGCTCCGGTCCCGCGGCTGGATGCGCGGTTGGACGGCGCCTGCCTTGTCGTCGCCCTCGCCGGCCGCTGGACCACCCGGGCGATCGCCGGCGAGGATGCTGCCCTGGCGGCGCTCGAGCCCGACGGCGCCAAGCAGGCCCGGATCGAGCTGGGCGATATCGACGAGCTGGACACGACGGGCGCCTGGCTGGTCTACCGCACGGCGCGCGAACTCAGGCGCCGCGGCCTCGAGGTCGATCTCAGCGGCGGCGACCAGGAACAGCGCGATCTGATCGACACGGTGGCGGCGCACGACGTGCCCTGCCCAGGGCCGCCGCCGCCGGTCAACCCGCTGGTCACTCTCCTCCTGCGCCTTGGAAAGGCCACGGTCGAGGTGCTGGCCGAGGCCCGCGACCTGGTGAACTTCCTCGGCCACACCACCGTCGTGCTGCTGCGCTCGCTCGCAAGACCGCGCTCGATCCGCTTGACCTCGCTGGTCAGCCACATGGAGCAGGCCGGCCTCAACGCCCTGCCGATCGTCGGCCTGATGTCCTTCCTGATCGGCATGGTGCTCGCCTACCAGGGCGCCGACCAACTGGCCCGCTTCGGCGCACAGATCTTCACCGTCAACCTGGTCGGCTACGGCGTGCTGCGCGAGATGGGCATCCTCCTGACGGCGATCCTGGTCGCCGGGCGGACGCCATGCGCACCATCGGGCTCGATCCCATGGAGGTCCTGGTGATCCCGCGGGTGCTCGCGCTGATGCTGACGCTGCCGCTGCTGACCTTCTACGCCGACATGCTGGGCCTGCTGGGCGGCGCGGTGATCGCCCTCGTCGAGCTGGACATCTCGTTCCTTCAGTTCGCGCGCCAGCTGAGCTCGGGGGTCACGCTGTGGTCCTTCTGGATCGGCATCATCAAGGCGCCGGTCTTCGCCTTCATCATCGCCATGGTCGGCTGCTTCGAGGGCCTCATGGTTTCGCGCAGCGCCGAGTCGGTCGGCCGGCGCACCACCGCCGCCGTGGTCGAGGCGATCTTCCTGGTGATCGTGCTCGACGCCTTGGCCTCGATCCTGTTCTCCAACCTCGGGATCTGAAACGCGATGCGGAACGGCACGGTCATCGAGGTCACCGGCCTGCGAACCCAGTTCGGACCCCAGGTCATCCACGAGGACCTGGACTTCAGCGTCGCGCGCGGCGAGGTCATGGGCGTGGTCGGCGGCTCGGGCACCGGCAAGTCTGTCTTGCTGCGCAGCGTGATCGGCCTGATCCGCCCCGCCGCCGGCCGGATCGTCGTGCTCGGTCACGACATGACCGCCTTGCCGGCCGACGCGGTGCGGGCCCTGCAGCGGCGCTGGGGCGTGCTGTTCCAGGACGGCGCGCTGTTCTCGTCGCTCACCGTGGCGCAGAACATCGAGGCGCCGATGAAGGAGCACACCCGGATGTCGCGCCGCCTGCGCCGCGACATGATCGACGTCAAGATCAGCCTGGCCGGGCTGCCGCCCGAGGCGGCCAACAAATACCCCTCGGAGCTGTCCGGCGGCATGCGCAAGCGCGCCGGGCTGGCGCGCGCGCTGGCGCTCGACCCGGAGATCCTGTTTCTCGACGAGCCGACCGCCGGGCTGGATCCGATCGGCGCGGCCAGGTTCGACCAGCTGGTGCGCGGCCTGCAGCGCGCGCTCGGCCTCTCGGTGCTCGTCGTGACCCACGACCTGGACAGCCTCCACGCCGTCTGCGACCGGGTTTCCGTGTTGATCAACAAACGTGTTAAGGTCGGCACGATCGAAAGCCTGATGCGCGAGCCGGACCCCTGGATCCAGGAGTACTTCCGCGGCCCGCGCGGCCGGGCGGCCCAGGCGGCGGCCGGTCACGGAGCGGGGACGGGAAACGGGTAGAGCATGGAAACGCGCGCCAACTATCTGCTGGTCGGCGGCTTCGTCCTCGCCCTGATCGCGGGCTTCATGACCTTCGTGGTGTGGTTCGCCAAGTTCCAGTTCGACACGGAGTTCCACCGCTACCAGATCGTGTTCGACGGCTCGGTGACCGGTTTGAACCCCGGCAGCCCGGTGCGCTACAGCGGCGTCAGGGTCGGCGAGGTGATCGAGGTCCGCCTGGACCGGGACAACCCGCAGATGGTGCGCACGACGATCGAGGTCGAGGCAGGCACGCCGATCCGCGAGGATACCGTGGCGAGCCTGGAGCTTCAGGGCCTGACCGGCGGGCTCTACGTGCTGCTCTCGGGCGGCTCGGCGGATGCGTCGCCGCTCGAGCCCCGGCCCGGCGACAAGTTCGCGGTCATCGCCTCACGCACCTCCTCGCTGGAGCAGGTCCTGGCCGGCGCCCCCGACCTCCTCGAGGGCGCGAACCTGCTGCTGGCCCGCGCCAATCGCCTGCTCGACGACGAGAACACCGCCCACATCGGCCGGACCATCGCGAACATCGACCGCCTCACCGGGACGCTGGCCGACCAGAGCACGCAGATCGACACGCTGTTCGCCGACGCCGCCAAAACCATGACGAACCTGCGCGAGGCCTCGGCCTCGGTGGCCGAGCTGGCCGGCGCGCTGAAGGGCGAAAGCACGCGACTGGTCAGCCAGGCGAGCGACACCCTGGCCGCGGCCGAAGATCTTGCGGGCACGCTCGGCCGCTCCGCCGACAGCATGAAAACGGACGTCAACGCCCTGGTCCAGGACCTGCGCGGCACGGCGACGGCAACCACCGGCATGGCCAGGGAAATCGAGGCCCTGGTCGCCGAGAACCGGGAGCCG
>CAMYMY010000214.1 GCA_947259625.1 uncultured Kiloniellales bacterium
CGGGCTCAACCAGACTGCGATGATGACCTACGGCGTCATAACGGCGCAGGCTGGCACAGACAAACGCGGCGTAACTTAAGCGAGCCTTTTCGGCGCGCCTTACAAGTCGGCCGACGGTCCGCGGGTATGCCCGCGGAGAACCCGACCATACCGAGGGGCTCCCGGGTTGTGCCCGCGCATCCCGCCCGGGCCGTCACTGGGTGTTTTGTCACCGTTGCCGCCGTCGCCGGCCCCGCCGTCACTGGTCGAGCGCCGCGCGCACGCGCTGCGCCAGGTCGTGCCGTCGGAACGGCTTGTCCAGCAGGTCGCAGCCCTCGGGCAGCGGCGTCTTCTGGCGCAGCGACGTCTGGGCGTAGCCCGACATGAACAGGATCGGGAGGCCGGGCCTCATGACCCTGGCCCGCTTCGCCAGGTCGGGACCGCTCATGCCGCCGGGCAGCACGATGTCGCAGAGCAGCAGGTCGACCTCGCTCTGCTGTTCGAGCCGCTTCAGGCCGGCAGGGGCGTCGGCCGCCGTCAGCACCCGGTAGCCGAGGCCCTCCAGCATCGCCTTGGCCAGCGTGCGCACGTCCGGGTCGTCCTCGATCACGAGCACGGCCTCGCCCTGTCCCCGCGGCGCCCTCGGCCTATCTTCCGGGACGGGCGGACGAGCGCCTTCGCCGGCGCGCGGCAGGAAGAGCGCGACCCTGGTTCCCTTGCCCGGCTCGCTGCTGATCACGACGTCGCCGCCCGACTGCTTGGCGAAACCGTAGACCATCGAAAGGCCGAGGCCGCTCCCCTCGCCCACGTCCTTGGTCGTGAAGAAGGGTTCGAAGGCACGCTCCAGGACCTCCGGCGGCATACCGGTTCCGGTATCGAGCACCGACAGCGAGACGTAGTCCCCCGGCGCGACTTCCAAGTGGCCGGCCAGGTCGCTTTCGTCCAAGGTCACATTCGCCGTCTCGATGACCAGCCTGCCGCCCTCCGGCATGCCGTCGCGGGCGTTGATGGCCAGGTTCAAGACGGCATTCTCGACCTGCCCGGGATCGGCCACGGCGTTCCAGATGCCGGGGCCGGTGACGACCTTGATATCGATTGTCTCGCCGAGCGCGCGGTGCAGCAAATCGTGCAGGCCGCCCACGAGACCGGCCAGATCCAACTCCCTGGGGCGCAGCGGCTGGCGCCGCGAAAAGGCGAGCAGGCGCTGGGTCAGCTCGGCCCCACCATCGGCCGCGCGCAGGACGGCCCCGACCTGCCGGTCGTCCACGCCCAGACGCTGGCCGAGCAATTCCGCATTGCCGACGATCACCGCCAACAGATTGTTGAAGTCGTGCGCGACCCCGCCGGTCAGCTGGCCCACCGCTTCCATCTTCTGCGCCTGGTGGAGTCGTTCCTCGGCCTGCTTCACCTCCGTGATGTCGCTGGTCAGGCTGCAGACGCCGACGATCCGGCCGCCGTCGTCGCGGAGCGGAAACTTGGCGCTCAGGTAGTGCCGGGTCGCACCCTCCCAGTCCTCCACGATCTCCCGCTGGATCGTCCGCCCGGTCTCCACCACCTCCCGGTCCGCCGCCATGTAGCGCTCGGCGACGTCATCCGGCAGAAAGTCCGCGGTGGTGCAGCCGATGAAATCGTCCATCGTCAGGCCGAAGGACTCGGCGACATTCTCGCTGATCGCCATGATCCGGCCTTCCGTGTTCTTCAGCACGATCTGGATCGGCGCGTTCTCCAGGATCGCCCGCAGCCAGGCGTCCCGGGTGCGCACCGCCTCCTCGGCCCGCTTGTGGCCGCTCACGTCCAGGACCAGGCCGTTCCACAGGGTGCTGCCGTCCTGCAGGCGCCGGGGCACCGAGGCGCCGCGAATCCACAAGATCCCGCCCGAGGCGCGGACCATCCGCCCCTCCCACATCCAGGGGGAAAGCGTCCGCGCGGAGCGTTCGATCGAGGCCTCGAATCCGGCCCGGTCGTCGGAATGGACCGTGTCGAGCCAGAGCCTCGCGTCGACCATGACCGCTTCTGGGCGCAGGCCGGTGATCTCGAGCAGGGTCGGGCTGACATAGGGGAACGACGGGCGGCCGTCGGCATCGAGGCGGAACTGGTAGACCACGCCCGGGACGTTCGAGGCCATGTCCCGGAAGCGCTCCTCGCTGGCCCGCAGGGCCGCCTCGGCGCGCTCGCGCTCGGTGATCTCCTCGCGGAGCTGGTCGTTGAGGCGGCGCAGCTCCTCGGCGCCTTCCTCGACCCGGCGCGCCTCCTCGATGATCTTCAGCTTGGCGCTGGTCATGGCCGCGATCGTGGTGAGGATCTCGAGGTGGTGGCGACCGAAGTGGCCCGGCCGCGGATCCTCGCAGTCGATAACCCCGGCGACCTCCTCGTCGATGATCAGCGGAACGCAGATTTCGGACAAAGCCGGCTCTACGTCGGGAATGTAGCGGCCGTCGTCGCGCAGGTCGTCGACGATCAAGGGCCGCCCCGTCTTCGCCACGTGGCCGGTGATGCCCTTGCCGACCGGTATCTCCAGGGCGTTGACGATCTGCTCGCCGTGCGGATTCTTGCCCCCGATGGCGGCGACCTGACGCAGCAGGCCGCGGCGCCGGTCGATGAGGTAGACAACGCAGTCGTCGAACCCCAGCCGGCCGACCACTTCGCGGGCCACATACCAGACCAGTTCGCCTTCCGTGGGTATGGCCAGCAGTCTCAACGCGAAGTCGTTGATGGTCTTGAACAGCGACCTCCCCGGCACCGGTTCGGGCCGCCTTTCAGGCAGGTCGCGCAATGCTGTGGTTTCTTCGCTCATGAGGCACGCTGGACTACTTGCACGTGAAGGGCCGGATCCCGGGCGTCGCTTTCGGTGCAAGTATATAACCAAGCCGACGCCGGATTAGGACTCTCTTTCGGCGGGACCGCCCCCGCCGGGTCCGCTACGGCGCGTTTTGTCTCTTCTGCTTCCTGCGCTCTTCGCGCTGGATCATGCGCCATTTGGCGACGTTCTTGTTGTGCTCGACGAGGGACTTGGCAAAGGCGTGGCCGCCGCTGCCGTCGGCGACGAAGTAGAGGTAGCGGGTCTGGGCCGGGTTCAGCACCGCCGCGATCGCGGCCCGCCCGGGATTGGCGATCGGGCCCGGCGGCAGGCCGCTGTTGGTGTAGGTGTTGTAGGGAGTCGGCTTGTCCAGGTCGCGGAAGATCAGCGCGCGGCCCAGCGGCCCCTGCCCGTTGGTCAGTCCGTAGACCACCGTCGGGTCGGACTGCAGGCGCATGCGCCGCTTCAGCCGGTTGATAAACACCGAGGCGACCAGCGGCCGCTCCCCGGCCACGCCGGTCTCCTTCTCGACGATCGAGGCGAGGATCACCGCCTCCTCCGGGGTCTTGATCGGCAGGCCCTCGGCCCGCTCGGGCCAGAGCTCGGCGAGCACCACCTCCATGCCGCTCCGCATGCGGTCGATCAATGCGGCGCGGTCGTCGTCCCGCGAATAGTGATAGGTCTCGGGCAGCAGCGAGCCTTCGGGCGGCACCGGACCCGGCTCGCCGCTCAGGCCCTCGGCGGCGGCGACCAGGGCGACGATCTCGGTACTGGTCAGGCCCTCGGCCACGGTGAGCCACCGCGCCACGGTCTCGCCGCGGTCCAGGATCTCGAGCGCGCCACGCATGGAGACGCCGGCCGGAAAGGCGTATTCGCCGGCCTTCAGGTCGTGCGCCGAGCCGAGCAGCCGCACACCCCATTTGAAGACGCGCGCGTCCTCGACCACGCCGGACTGATGCAAGAGGCGGGAGATGGCGGAAAGGTTGGCGCCGCGCGGCACCACCACGGTGACGTCCTCGGCCAGGGGGCCGTCGCGCTCGAACCGGTCCAGAGCGACGAGCGCGGCGCCGCCCGCGATCAGCGCCAGGACGACCGAAACGACCAGGACGCCGCCGACGAGACGCGGCTTCATGGGCCCATCACCGGTCAGCTATAGCCGGCGAGCACCAGAGAGGCGTTCGTGCCGCCGAAACCGAAGGAGTTGGAGAGGGCCGCCGTGACCTTGCGCTCCTTGGCCTGGTGCGGCACCAGATCGACGCCCACGCAGCCCGGCGAGGGGTTATCCAGGTTCAGGGTCGGCGGCACGACGCCTTCGTTGATCGCGAGGATCGAGAAGATCGCCTCGACCGACCCGGCCGCCCCCAGCAGGTGCCCGATCGCCGACTTGGTCGAGGACATGGACAGCTTGCCCGAATGGGCGCCGAACAGGCGCTTGACCGCGCCCAGCTCGATCTCGTCGCCCAGCGGCGTCGAGGTGCCGTGGGCGTTGATGTAGTCGATGTCCTCGGGATTCAAGCGCGCCCGTTTCAGCGCCGCGCGCATGGACCGGAAGCCGCCGTTGCCGTCCTCGGCCGGCGCCGTGACGTGGTGGGCATCGCCGGAGAGCCCGTAGCCGATCACCTCGGCATAGATCTTCGCGCCGCGTTTCTTGGCGTGCTCCAGCTCCTCGAGCACGACGGCACCCGAGCCTTCGCCCATGACGAAGCCGTCGCGGTCCTGGTCCCAGGGACGCGACGCGCGCTCGGGCGTGTCGTTGAAGCCGGTGGAGAGCGCCCGCGCCGCCGCGAATCCGGCCACCCCCAAACGGCAGACCGCCGCCTCGGCGCCGCCGGCCAGCATCACGTCGGCGTCGTCCAGCGCGATCAGGCGCGCCGCGTCGCCGATCGCATGGGCACCTGACGAGCAGGCCGTGACGACCGCGTGGTTCGGCCCCTTGAAGCCAAACCTGATCGACAGCTGGCCCGAGACCAGGTTGATCAGCGCCGCGGGAATGAAGAACGGGCTGACGCGCCGGGGGCCGCGCTCCAACAAGGTGACCGAGGTGTTGTAAATGGTCTCGAGGCCGCCGATGCCCGCGCCGATCAGAACACCGGTGCGCTCCAGGCTCTCCTCGTCGTCCGGCATCCAGCCGGCGTCCTCAACCGCCTGATGGCCCGCGGCTATGCCGTAGACGATGAAACGGTCGACCTTGCGCTGGTCCTTGGGCTCCATGTAGTCGTCGGCGTTGAACCGGCCCTCGGCGGACTCGCCCAGGAGCACCTGACCGGCAATCTTCGCCGGCAGGTCGGACACGTCGAAGTTCTGGATGCCGCGGATGCCAGATTGGCCATCGAGCAGCCGTTCCCACACCGGCTTGACTCCGCTGCCCAGCGGCGTGACCAAACCCAGGCCGGTGACGACCACACGTCTCATGGGAGGATCGGCGGTTCAGGCGGAGCCGGAAAGGACCTGCGCGCTGGGCGCCGCTATCCGGCGCCGAACCCGCAGTCCGTTCAAGCGTGCTCCGAGATGAAGTCGATCGCGTCCTTGACCGTCACGATCTTCTCCGCGGCGTCGTCCGGAATCTCGCAGCCGAACTCTTCCTCGAAGGCCATCACGAGCTCGACAGTGTCGAGGCTGTCGGCGCCCAGGTCGTCGATGAAACTGGCGGTCTCGCTGACCTTGGACTCGTCGACCCCCAGATGCTCGACGACGATCTTTTTGACACGCTCTCCAATGTCGTTGCTCATGCCTTTAACCTCAGATTTGTTGGCCAGGTACTGCGCGAATCCGTCTCTTAAAGCGGGGCGGTTAACAAGACCTTTCCCGACGGGCGATCGGCCGCCTCTTAACACAGTTCCTCGGGAGAGAAAAGCACCCGCGCCAGCCCCCTACGGGTACGTGAAAGGAAGCTATATCATGGCCATTCCGCCGTTGACATGCAAGGTCTGCCCGGTGACATAGCCGGCCTCGTCGCTGGCGAGGAAAACGGTGCAGGCGGCCACGTCCTCGGGCCGGCCCAGGCGGCCGACCGGGATCGCGGCCAGCAGCTTCTCCTGCTGCGCCTCCGGCAGGCCGGCGGTCATCGGCGTCTCGATGAACCCCGGCGCCACGCAGTTGACCGTGATCCCGCGCGAGGCGACCTCCTGGGCGAGGGCCTTCGACAGGCCGGTCATGCCGGCCTTGGAGGCGGCGTAGTTCGCCTGGCCCGGGTTGCCGGTCTGCCCGACCACCGAGGTGATCGCGATGATGCGCCCCCAGCGCCGCTTCATCATGCCGCGCAGGCTGGCCCGCGCCAGGCGGAAGCCGGCGGTCAGGTTGACCTGCAGGACCTGGTCCCACTCCTCGTCCTTCATGCGCATGGCGAGGTTGTCGCGGGTCAGCCCCGCGTTGTTCACCAGGATGTCGAGCTGGCCGAGCGCGGCCTCGACCCGGCCAGGCAGCTCGCCGGCGGGCTGGGGGTCGGCGAGGTCGCAGGCCAGGACCGTGGCCCGCCCGCCGAGCTGGCCGGCCAGCTCTTCGAGGGCGTCCTGGCGGGTTCCCGACAGCGCGAGCGCCGCGCCGCAGCCGTGCAGCGCGCGGGCGATCGCCCCGCCGATACCGCCCGAGGCGCCGGTGACCAGCGCGGTCTTGCCGGTAAGATCGAACATGATCGAAGTCTCCCTGGTTTCTGGGTCGACGGTTCGCGGGGTCAAAGCGTCCGGATCAGCGCCTCGATGTCCTCCGGGGTGCCGGCC
>CAMYMY010000215.1:0-2928 GCA_947259625.1 uncultured Kiloniellales bacterium
CGCGGCCGTGTTCGACGACATCCTGGGGCTGTTCCTGCTTGCGGTCCTGCTCGCCGTGCTGCAGACCGGCCAAGTGCCCGACCTGGCCACGCTCGGCCTGCTGCTGGCGAAGGTGGCGGGCTTCTTCGTCATCACCGTGGCCCTGGGCACCCACGTCTATCCGCGCGTTCGGCGCGGCCTCAAGCTCATGCAGGCGGCGGCCATGGAGTTCAGCGCGCTGGTCGCGGTCGCGCTGGCCTACGGCTTCCTGGCCGAGCTTCTAAACTTGCACTGGATCTTGGGCGCCTTCATGGCCGGGCTGTATTGCGCGCCATCGCGCGTGGGTCCGGCCGCCTACACCGAGATGAAGGCGATCCTCACCGCCTTGACCAGCGGCATCCTGGGGCCCCTGTTCTTCACCTCGATCGGCCTGCGTGTCGACCTCGGCACCGTCACCGCCGTGCCGCTGTTCCTGTCGCTGCTCATTGCCGTCGCGTTCTTCGGCAAGGTCGTCGGCGCCGGCCTGCCGGCCCTCTGGACCGGGCTGGGCCGCCGCGAGGCCCTTGCGGTCGGGGTCGGCATGAGCGCACGGGGCGCGGTCGAGCTGGTCGTCATCAGCATCGCTTACGAAACAGGCCTCTTCGCGCCATCCAGCACCGGCGACCCCCTGGTCGCGCACCTCTTCTCGTCGCTCATTCTTATGGCAGTGGTCACGACGCTGCTCACGCCGATCGTCCTGCGGCGGATCCTGCCCAAGACCGAACGCTGACCCGCCCCGCGCGTCAGCCGTCCGGCCGTGCGAACTCCGCGACCACCGGCGCGTGGTAGGATTCGGGGCTGTGGCTCACCGTGGCATAGGCGACTAGCTCGTCGCCCAGGGCCTCGTTGTGCACCTCGACCTGCCGGCAGTAGGCCATGAGAGCCCGCGAGACCAGGATGTGGTCCAACATCTGCTTGTGGCCGTGGTGCAGGACCGAATACCGCTGGGAGTCCGGCAGCGTGCGCTCGAGCGGCACCAGCGCGCGGTATGCCAGGTGGCCGTTGCCGGTATCCTCGACGTCGCCGCGGAGGATCCTGAGCGGCATTTCCCGCTCTTCGGCATTGAGATCGCCGCAGACCGCGATCAGGGCGTCCGGCTCCTCGTCGAAGATCCGGTCGACCAAGAGGCGAGCCTCGAGCGCCTGGCCGCTGCGCTTCACGGTCGCGAGGAAGAAGCCCTCGGCCCAGCCGCCGACGCTGCGCCACGTGAACGGGTCCTGCTTCTGGCCGGCAACGAGGGCGGCCAAAGGCGCGCGCAGGTGCAGGTTGACGACGTGCAGGATCCGCCCGCCGGGCAGTTCGACCGTGGCCTTGAGGAGCGGACGGTCCCACTCGACCGGCTGGGCCGCGGCCTCAGGCGGCTCGGCGGTTGCCGGCCGGTAGGCGGGCCGCGACACCAGCTCGTGGCGCAGCTGCTCCCGACCGAAAAGAGGCCAGCGGCTCAGTATGACCAGGTTGTGTACGTTGGCGACGCCGGCCTCGCTGCTGCTGGTCGTCGCGATGCGTTGGAACGTCCCATAGGGCGTGCCCTCGAGCAGACGGTCGAGAGCCAAGAGCCCGCGCGGCCCGCCGTCCTTCGGCTGTTGACCGTTGACCTCCTGCAAGCAGAGGATATCAGCCGCAAGGCGCAGCAGCTGCGGGCGCAAGAGCGCGATGCGCTCGTCGAGCGGCGGATCCAGCTCCGGCCGATCGTCCAGATTCTCCAGGTTGAACGTGGCGATACGAAGCGACATGTCCCGGACAGCTCCTCCCTTGGCCCGGATCGTCCGATCTGCGCGCGGCGGGCCCGATGTTCCAATGCCCCGGCGCCCCCGGCCCCCGGTCAATGGGCCATGAGCACCGGGCGGGTCGCCGACCCCAGGATATCGCGGGTCGCGCCGCCGAGCACGAGCTCTCTCAAGCGGCTGTGTCCATAGGCGCCCATGATCAGCAGGTCCGCGCCAAGCGCCTCGGCCGCCTCGAGGATCTGAACGCCGGCCGCCGCACTCCCCGGCGCAACGTGGCGGACCGCGGCGCGCACGCCGTGGCAGGCCAGGTAGCGGACAAGTCCTTCCGGACCGGCGGCGTCCCCGTCATCGCCGATCGCGACCACCGTGACCTCCTCCGCCTGCATCAGGAACGGCAGCGCGCCGCCGACCGCGGCGGCAGCCTCCGCGGAGCCGTTCCAGGCGACCGCCACCTTTCGGCCGGGTGCCTCCGCCGGGGCGGGCGGCACCACCAGGACCGGCCGGCGGGTGTCGAACAGGGCGACCTCGAATACCCCGGAGGCGATCCCCGCCGCTTCGGCGTCTGGCCGATCCAACACGATCAGATCGAACAGCCGTCCGCGTCTGGCAACCTCTTCGTTCGCGCGGCCGACCACGTGACGCCAGGCGGCGGCATATCCGACCGCCGGCCCCGAGCCCGCCTCGGCAAGCTCCACTCCCTTCGCGCCGCAGCGTGCGGCGGCAAGCCGACGCACCTGTTCTCTCCGGGCCTCGGCGGCGGCCAGCCCGCCTTCGACCGCCAGACCCACCGCCGCTCCCGAGATCCCTTCGCTCAGGCCAGCCAGGGCGGTGACGGGATCGGTCTCGACGTGCAGCAGCTCTACGCAGGACTCGAAGCGCCGCCCCAGCTCAAGCGCCGCGTCGAGCGCCGCCTGGCTGCCGGGCGCGCCGTCGATCGGGACCAGGATCGATCTTATGGTCACGACCTCCTCCGCTCACATTCGCCCCCGTCCGCACCAAGCCCGGCATTGAAACCGCGCCGCCGGAACGGTCCGCGGTCCTGCCTACTGGCTCCACCAGACTTCCGAGGCCTTGAACGCCTTGGCGGCCTGCTTGGCTTCCGCGCTCCGCTCCACGTGCGGACGGTAGGCCATGTCCTCGACCAGGATATGATGGTTGAGCCACTCCTTCAGGAAGCTGAGCA
>CAMYMY010000215.1:2977-9441 GCA_947259625.1 uncultured Kiloniellales bacterium
GTCCTCGTCGAACCGGGTGGTGACTTCCTGGATCCGCTTCACGAAGTCGCGGTGCTCGCTCTTCTGCGAGTCAAGGCCCGGATACTTGCAGGCGCTCAAGACCTTTTCCTCGCGGGCGAAATGGAATTCGGCATAGCGCCGCAGGGACAGGAGGCATTGCCTGACGACGTCCCGCCGCGCCGCGTCGCCGGCATTGGCGGCAAGATCGTTGATCACCTTGATCAGGACCTTGTGGTCGTCGTCCAGTTCCTCCAGGCCGACGCTCATGGCCTCGGTCCACTGCATCAAGGGCATGGCTGCGCCTCCTCGTCCGATTCGTCCGCGCCGGCCCGTACCCCGCGCTCTTTCCGTCCGGCCAATGCCGACGGTCACGGCCTTGTAACAAATCTAGGCAGAAAACTCAGAAAATTTCTTTGATCCAGGTCAAATCTCCCGGTCGGGCGACCGTGCGCGACGGACTATACGGAGTCCTGGGCGTCATCATTAGGCCGGCCCACCCTGTGTTTCGGCGGCGGCGCGGCGTCTGGCCCGGATCCGGCGGAAGATCGGGGCGCCCACGGATAGGATGGTCAGCAAGAGCAGGGTCACGACGATCGGCCGATCGAGAAAGCGCAGCCAGTTGTGGTCGAAGATGATGAGAGACTGCTTGAGGCTGTTCTCGACCAGTTCGCCCAGGATCAGTCCCATGATGATCGGCGCCGCGGAGAATCCGTATCGCTTCAGGACGAAGCCCAGGATGCCGGCGATCACCATGATCCAGACGTCGAGGAGGCTCTGCTGGAGCGCGTAGGAGCCGATGCAGGCGAGCACGAAGACCGAGGGCCAGAGGAACTTCACCGGGATCAGCGTCACCCGGGCGAAGAGCTTGGCCCCGAGCAGGCCGACCCCGAGGAAGATGATGTTGGCCAGGAGCATCGCCGTGAAGATGCCGTAGAGCAGCACCGGCGTCGTGTTGAACAGATGCGGGCCCGGGCGCAACCCGTGGACCAGGAGCGCCCCCAGTATGACGGCCGTCGTCGCGCTGCCCGGAATGCCGAGCGCCAGCGTCGGGACCATCGCCGCCCCGGTGGCGGCGTTGTTGGCCGTCTCCGGCCCGGCGATGCCCCGAATGTCGCCGTGGCCGAACTGGGACTTGTCCTTGGCCCAGCGCTTGGCCTCGTTGTAGCCGATCATGGCGGCGACGGTCCCGCCTTCCGCCGGCAGCACCCCGATGAAGGCGCCGATCCCGCAGGACCGGCCGATGGTCGGCAGGCAGCGCCGGAAGTCGAGCCAGCTCGGCAGCTTCACCGCCTCGATCGCGGCGCGCACCACGACGCGGTCGAGCCGGCCCGCCTGCAACAGGAACTCGGCGCCGGCGAAAAGCCCGATCATCACCGGGATGAAATGGACGCCATCCGACAGCTCCCAGAATCCGAAGGTGAAGCGGTCGACGCCCGTGGTGAAGTCCATGCCGATCGTGGCCAGAAGCACGCCGAAGGCGCCGCCCATCAGGTTCTTGACCGGCGCTTCGCCGCTGATCGAGGCCAGCATCGACAGGCCGAACAGGGCCAGCACGAAATACTCCGGCGGGCCGAAATCATACGCGATGCGCGCCAGCAGCGGAGCGGCCACGATCAGCACGATGACGCTGAAGATCCCGCCGATCGCACTGCTGACCGAGGCGATGCCGAGCGCCTGTCCGGCCCGGCCCTTCTGGGCCAGCGGATAGCCGTCGAAGGCCGTGGCGGCGGCGGGCGGCGCGCCGGGTGCGTTGACCAGGATGGCGGTGATCGAGCCGCCATAGGTGCCCGCGCAATAGAGCGCGCTCAAGAGCGCGATCGCGGGGATCGGCTCCATGGTCAGCGTAAAGGGCAGCAGCAGCGCCGTGGCCATGGTCGAGCTGAGGCCCGGCATGGCCCCGACCAGCACGCCGGCGACCGTGCCGGCCAGCACGACGCCGATCAGATAAGGATCGGCGAACATCGATGCGGCGGTGAGAAAGGCGTCCATGGATCGCAGGCGCTCCGACCTTCGTTGCTACCAGGGACCGAGCAGGCCCGGGTCGAAATGGACCCCCAGGACCTTGGCGAAGAGCCCGTAGATGGCGGCGGGAAACAGGATCGCGTAAGGAACGATCAGGTGCCAGCGCCGTTCGCCCCACAGGACGGGCAGGCCGAAACAGAGCAGCACCATCGCCGGCACGATCCCGAACGCGTCGAAGGCGATGACGAAGGCGATCATCACCGCCGCCGAAACCGCGACCGCCCAAGGCAGGGGCTTCAGGGCCTTCTCGGGCAGGCGCAAGGACAGGATCATCTGGCCGGCGCTCAGAACCGCGATCACCGAAATGACCAGCCTCGGAAAGCTGGCCGGCTGCACGTTCTGCGCCAGGGCCGCCGGCGCCTGCTTGAAGCCGAAGGTGATCGCGTAGGCGACGGCGCAAAAGACCAGAACGCAGACCCCGACGACCACGTCGCGCGGAACGCGGGGGGCGGCGGAGCCGTCCCCCGCCCGCGCCCGGTCGCTTACATCCCCGGACATTATGACACCGCCAAGTCCGCCCCGCTCAGAGCAGGCCCAGCTCCTTGAGCGACGTCTGGCTTTCCTCGTACATGCGGCGAATGACTTTGTTCCACTCGTCCATGCCGACCACGCTGTCCTTCGGCATGCCGCCGCCCTGGAGATAGCCCTGATAGACCGGGTGGCTCATGGCCTTGAGCAGACCCGTCTCGAGCACCTTCATGCGCTCGTCGGGCACGCCCTTCAGCACCGCGAAGCCGCGCACCGTCGAGGCAATGGAGTCGATCCCCTTCTCCTTGGCCGTCGGCGTGTCGGGCAGCGACTCGATGCGCTTCCCGGCCAGCACGGCGACCGGCCGGATCTCGCCGGTGGCGAACTGGGCCTCGCCCTCGGCATAGTTGAGCAGCGCCGCCTCGACGTTGCCGCCGACCAGGTTGGTCACGATCGCGCCGCCGCCCTTGAACGGCACGATGGTATAGGGAATGCCGCCGGCCGCCTTGGTGAAGCCGTGGATGGCGACATGGTCGGCGCCGCCGGCAAAGGTGGTGCCCCACTTGAGCCCGCCATCGGCCTTCGCCTTGGACGCGGCGACCAGGTCCTCGAGCGTCTTGATCGGGCTGTTGCCGGGCACGCAGACGACCTGCGGGTCGTCGGTGGCCCGCGCGATGCCGACGAGATCGTCGATCTTCAGGGGCACCTTGCCCTGCGCGATCTGGAACAGGTGCGACTGGGTGATGGTCATGATGGTATAGCCGTCGCGCGGCTGCGAGTTGACGTACATCAGGGCCTTCGAGCCGCTGCCGCCGCGCTTGCTCACGACCGTCATGTCCTGCTTGAAGACGCGCCGCCCGCGCAGCATCATCATCCGGGTCGTGATGTCGGTGCCGCCGCCGGCCCCCGCGTGGGTGACGACGTTGATCGTCTTATCGGGAAACTCCTCGGCCGCCGCCCCGGGCGCCAGCCCGGCCAAGGCCGCGGCGCCGACGGCCACGGCCAGGGTGGCGCTCAGCACGGAACGCCCGGCGGTTTGTCGCGTGAATTCCTGTGTCATGCTCTTCTCCCTGTTTTGTCGTCCACCCTGCGCCTCCTGCGGAAGTTCGGGTGGCCGGGTTACGTAACTTCGGCTCGCGCCGGACCCTTCGAATTGCTGGTTCAGCCGGCCGCGGCGCGTCTCTTTCGTGTCCCGGCGGGCGCGTCCTGCGCGGCCTCGTCCAGGGTGCCGGTAAAGCGTGCCTTGCCGTTCAGGACGTGGGCGCGCCCGGCCGCCTGCGCCGCCTCGGCGTCGCCGGCCACCACCGCCTCGAGGATGGCCTCGTGTTCCAGCAGGGACGCCTCGATGTTGGGGACTCTGGACAGCCCGCGCCGGCGGAACAGGTGCATCTCCTTGACCACGCCCTCGTAAACGCTCTTGGCCCGCCGGTTGCCGCAGAAATCGAGGATCTGGGCGTGAAACGCGACATTCAGGCGGTAATAGGCATCCTTATCCCCTTGGAGGCAGGCGTCCCGCATCCCTTTCAGGTTCTCCTGCAAGGACCGGCACTGCGCCCGGCTTCGCCGGCGCGCCAGGGTCGCGCAGGCGAGTCCGAACACCGCGCTGCGCAGATCGTAGAGGTCGAGCGCCTCCTCGAACCCGATCTTGCGGACGACGACCCCCTTGTTGGCGATAATGTCGACGAGGCCCGCCTCCTTGAGCCCGCGCATCGCCTCGCGCACGGGGCCCCGGCTGACCCCGAGCCGTTCGGCCGTCGCGCTTTCGCTCAACCGCGCGCCGGCCTTGAGCTCGCCGGTGAGGATCTGGCGTTCGATCTCCCGCTGCACCGCCATGGCCAGCGTCTGGATGTTGCTGGCATGGAACGGCTTGTCCGCTTGCAACGCCATCGTGCCTCGCGCGTTTCGACCCCTGGAGCGTCCGACGGTAGGCAGCCGAGAGAAAACTGTCAACAGTTGGCAGTCAACAATTTGCTCACTAGACTGGTTGCCGACGCGAACGGCGCGCCTGCGCGCTGCACCATCGCCCGCCATGGCGGCGGCGCGAGTCGAAGCGGGCCCGACAGGCCGTAACGAAGTGAGGAGATCATGACCCATCAACCCGCCAGCCAGGCGTGGTCCAGGTTCACGGTGCTCGATCTGACCCGCGTGCGGGCGGGGCCGACGGCGGTCCGCCAGCTGGCGGACTGGGGCGCCGACGTCATCAAGATCGAGATGCCGGCCACCGACCAGGGCGGCCAGCCGGGCGGCCCGCGCGACGGCCCCGACTTCCAGAACTTGCACCGCAACAAGCGGAGCATCACGCTGAACCTGAAGTCGCCGCAGGGCCTCGAGGTCTTCAAGCGGCTGGTCGCAAGAGCCGATGTCGTGGTCGAGAACTACCGCCCCGACGTCAAGGACCGGCTCGGCATCGACTACGAGTCGCTGAAGGCGATCAACCCCCGCCTGGTCTACGCCAGCATCTCCGGCTTCGGCCAGGACGGCCCCTACAGCAAGCGCCCGGGCTTCGATCAGATCGCCCAGGGCATCGGCGGGCTGATGTCGATCACCGGCCTGCCCGGCCAGGGCCCGGTCCGCGTCGGCATCCCGATCGCCGACCTCACCGCCGGCCTGTTCTGCGCCCAGGGCATCCTGGCCGCCCTGCTGGAGCGCGAGGTGTCCGGCGAGGGCCAGTGGCTGCAGACCTCGCTGCTGCAGGCGCAGGTCTTCATGCTCGATTTCCAGGCCGCGCGCTGGCTGGTCGATCACGAGGTGCCGCAGCAGGCCGGCAACAACCACCCGACCAGCATCCCGACCGGCGTGTTCGAGACTGCCGACGGGCACATGAACATCGCGGTCGCCGGCCAGCCGATCTGGCTGCGCTTCTGCACGGCGATCGGCGACGAGGCCCTGGCCGAGGACCCGGCCTACGCGACGCCCAAGGACCGCTCGAAGAACCGCGACGCGCTCAACGCCGCGATCGCCGAACACACGAGAGAAAAGACCACGGCCGAGTGGGTCGAGCTGTTCAACGCGGCGGGCGTGCCGGCCGGCGACATCAACACCATCGACAAGGTCTTCGCCGACCCGCAGGTGCGCCATCTGGGCATGGCCCAGCGCGTCGACTCGAGCGAGCGCGGGCCGATCGATCTGGTCGGCCAGCCGATCAGGATGAGCCGCACGCCCAGCACCCTCGCCACTCCGCCGCCGACCATGGGCCAGCACACCGGTGAGATCCTCGCCGGCCTCGGCTACGGCGAGGCCGAGGTCGAGAGCCTGCGCGCGGCCGGCGCAATCTGACACCGCGCCGGGACCGGCGCTCGAGGGAAGGACGCAGAATGACGAGCAGCGACAAGATCCTGAGCCGCGTGGAGGGCGCGACCGGCCACGTGGTCTTCAACAATCCGGAGCGGCGCAACGCCGTCTCGCTGGAGATGTGGCAGGCCGTGGAAGAGACGATCGACGCCTATGCCGCGGACCCGGCCGTGCGGGTCGTCGTCTTCTCCGGCGCCGGCGGCAAGGCCTTCGTCTCCGGCGCCGACATCTCCAAGTTCGAGAGCGAGCGCGCGACCCGGGAGGCGGTTAAGCACTACAGCGCCACCACGGCCCGGGTCTACGAGAAGATCCAGGGCCTGCCCAAGCCGACCATTGCCAAGATCGACGGCTACTGCGTCGGCGGCGGCGTCGCGCTCGCCGTGTGCTGCGACCTGCGCGTCTGCGGCGAAGGCTCGAAGTTCTCCGTCCCGGCGGCCAAGCTCGGCCTCGGCTACGGCTTCGCCGGGGTCAACCGGCTGGTCGCCCTGGTCGGGCCCTCCTTCGCCAAGGAGATCTTCTTTACCGCCCGGCTGTTCACCGCCGAGGAGGCGAAGGTCATGGGCCTGGTGAACCGGGTGGTGCCCGACGGCGAGGTGGCGGCCGTGGCCGAGGAGACCGCGGCCGGCATCACCGCCAACGCCCCGCTCACCGTCGATTCGATCAAGTTCATCGTCGGCGAGACC
>CAMYMY010000216.1 GCA_947259625.1 uncultured Kiloniellales bacterium
GACTCCTCTTGCTTGCCCCCGCGCAGCTCTAGGGCGATGCGACGGGATTTTGCTTCGTGCGCTTCGCGTGGGGACCCAACGGAATGCGTACGGTCAGAAGACCGCATTCGTACGTTGCCTCGGCCAGCTCCAGGTCCGGCAGTCGGTCACACCCATCTTTCGGCGCCGGAGGAGTTTGGCGCATTGCCTCGTCTTGGGTTTCGCTCATTGCAGGACCTCCGTCCGATGCCCCGCCGCAAGACAAGTGAGGTTAGCCGGTCCGCGCCGCCGGCGCATTGACATGGCTCATCCGATTCGGCGGGCATGCCGGGTTGCGCCGGAAGCCTGCCCAAACTAACACTAGGTGTTCCTTCGGGAGGTGGAGGAGGGGTCAATGCGAGAGATCGAGCGGGCAGCCATTGTGGCGCTGATGGCGCGCGAGGTCGAACGTTTCGCCGCCGAGCGGCCGAAGTCGCGGGCGCTTTCGCAGCAGGCCAAGCCGCATCTGCTAGCCGGCACGCCGCTCACCTGGATGCGGGAATGGCAGAGCCCCTTCACCGTCTTCGTCGAGCGCGCCTCGGGCGCCACGGTGATCGACGTCGACGGCCACGACTATGCCGATTTCTGCCTGGGCGACACCGGCGCGATGTTCGGCCACTCGCCCGCGCCCTTCGCCGAGCTGGTGACCCGGACGGCCGGGCAGGGGATCACCACAATGCTGCCGACCGAGGACAGCGTCTGGCTCGGCGCGGAGCTCGCCCAGCGCTTTAGCCTGCCTGTCTGGAGCCTGGCGCTGACCGCGACCGACGCCAACCGCTTCGCCTGCCGCTTCGCCCGCGAGCTCACCGGCCGCCCCAAGATCCTGGTGTTCGACGGCTGCTACCACGGCACGCTGGGCGAGACCCTGGTCGATCTGAAAGGCAACGGCATGATCCGACGGCCGGCCAGCATCGGCGTCGTCGAGGATCCCGAGACCACGACCCGGGTGGTCGATTTCAACGACCTGGAGCAGCTCGACCGGGCGCTCGCCGAGGGCGACGTCGCCTGCGTGCTGGCGGAGCCGGCGCTCACCAACTGCGGCATGGTGCTGCCCGATCCGGGCTTTCACGACGGCCTGCGCGGGATCACCCGGCGCCACGGCACTCTCTTGATCATCGACGAGACCCACACCTTCTCGACCGGGCCGGCGGGCTACACCGGGGCCTTCGGGCTGGAGCCGGACATGCTGACGCTGGGCAAGCCGATCGCCGGCGGCATCCCAGCCGCGGTCTATGGCTTCACCGCCGAGTTGGCAGAGCGCATCAACCGGCGTTTCGAGGAGCTCGGCGACTTCAGCACCGGGGTCGGCGGCACGCTCTCAGCCAACGCCCTGTCGGTGCGGGCCATGCGGGTCATGTTCGAGCAGGTCATCACCGAGCAGGCCTACGAGCATATGTTCGCCATGGCCGCGCGCCTCGAAGAGGGCATCGAGGGCGCGATCGCACGCCAGGACCTGCCCTGGCACGTCACGCGCATGGGTGCCCGGGTCGAATACGGCATCAACCCGACACCCTGGAAGAACGCCAAGCAGGTCCGGGCCGGTTGCGATCCCGAGCTCGAGCGGCTGCTGCACCTCTACTGCCTCAACCGCGGCGTCCTGGTCACGCCCTTCCACAATATGATGCTGACCTCGCCGGCCACGACCGAGGCCCAGGTCGACCGCCACAGCGAGGCCTTCGAGAGCGCTGTCGCCGAACTGGCCGCGGGCTAGGCCCGGCCGAGATTCGACCGCGACAGACGGGCCATTCGCGCGATATGATCGTCTGCCGGTTTCTCGCAGGGGAGGGAGCCATGGAAATCACGGTGAGGCGGCTCACGGCGGACGACGCGCAAGCGTTCCGCGCGCTGCGGCTGGAGGCGCTCGAGCACTTCCCGGAGGCCTTTCAGTCGACCTACGAGAGTGCGGCCGACCTGCCGCTCGACGCCTATGCGCAGCGCCTGCGCCAATACGCGGTGTTCGGCGGCTTCGGGGACGGCGAGCTGTGCGGCTTCGTCGGCTTCCACCCCTTGAAGAACCCGAAGATCAGGCACAAGGGGATCCTTTGGGGCATGTACGTGAAGTTGGCCGCGCGCGGCACCGGCCTGGCCGAAGCGATCGTCGAGAGCGTGGTGGAGCATGCCCGCGGCCGGGTCGAGCAACTCTTGCTCTCGATCATCACGGACAACGAGCGGGCCAGGCGCTTCTACGAGAAGATGGGCTTCGAGGCCTACGGCCTCGAGCGCCACGCGCTCAAGATCGGCGACAAGTACTACGACGAGGAGTTCCGGGTGAAGTTCCTGAAGTGAGTACGGGGCGGTCTGGCGTTCAGGAACCCGCCAGCGCCTTCTCCAGGAGTTCCAGACGGTCCTGGCCCCAGAACAGCTCACCGTCGTAGACGTAGGTCGGGGCGCCGAAGACGCCGCGCTCCAGCGCCTCCTCGGTGAGCGCCTTGTAGCTTTCGAGCGTTTCCGGCTCGCAGGCCCGGGCCATCAGGTTGATGCCGGAATGGCCGGTCGCGTCGGCGATCGCCTCCAACGTCGCGGCGTCCGCGATGTTGCGCTCCTCGACCCAGACGGCGCGCAGGATGGCGTGCGCCAAACGCAGCGGCGCGCCGTCGGTCTCGGCCGCCGCCAGCACCGTGCAGGCGGCGAGCTGCTCGACCGCCGGGAAGAACTTGGGGTGCAAGGTCAAGGGCAGATCGAGCGCCCTGCTCCAGCGCTGCAGCTCGACCAGGCGGTAGGCCTGGCGCTCCGGCGCCCGCTTGGCCAGCGGCAGGCCGCCGGTCTTCGAGAAGATCGTGCCGTAGTCGACCGGCTTGACCCGCACCCGGGCGCCGTGAGCCTTTGCCATCTCCTCGAGCCGCGCGCTGCCCAGGTAGGTCCAGGGCGATATCAGCGAAAGGTAGTAGTCGATCGTCTTGGTCATCGTTCCTCGGTCCCGTCGTTTGTCTCGCCGCCGAAATTGACCTCGCGCTGCATCACCGTATGCATACAGATGACGCAACGGACAGGTTCGCTTGATGTTCTCGTCGCATCTACCGCGGGTTTAGACGACATTTGCCTCCCTCAACGGCCGGTCTTCGGAGATCCGCTGATAGCCCAGGGCGGTCAGGTCGAGGTTGCGGTACATACCATGAACGACCAGCTCGGCGACGGCGCGGCCGGCGGCCGGGGCCTGCTGCAGGCCGTGGCCGCTGAAGCCGTTGCAGAACAGCAGGCCGCCGAGCTCGGGGTGCGGCCCGATGATCGCGTTCTGGTCGAAGCTGTTGTAGTCGTAGAGCCCGGCCCAGGCGTTGGTCAGCTTGATCGCCTCGAAAGCCGGCACGCGAGCGGCGAGCGCCGGCCAGATCGTCTCCTCGAAAAGCTCGTACTCGGGCTCCAGGTCCTCGGTGTCGGGGTCCCGCTCGGCGGGTGGAGAGACGATGGCCAGGTACTGCCGCCCCTCGGGCCGGAAGGCGACGCCGGTCACGTCGATGGTGAGCGGCGCTTCCCCCAGGTCCTCGCGGCAGTCGAATACGTAGGTCATGCGCTTGCGCGGCACCACGGGCAGCGCCACGCCGGCCAGGCGCGCCAGCGCCCCGGCCTGCGGTCCGGCGGCGTTCACCAGGGTGCCGCAAGCGACCGGGCCGCGCCTCTTCAGGGCGACGCCGGCCACGCGGCCGCGGTCCACGGTCACGCCGACCACCTCGTCCTCGATGATCTCGGCGCCCAGGGCCCGGGCCTTGCGCCGGAAGGCCTGCATCAGGCTGGAGGGGTCGAGCCAGCCCTCGTTGCGCGGGCCGTAGCCGGCGCCCGCCAGGCCCTCGATGTTGAGCCAGGGGCAGCGCCCGGCGATCTCCGCCGGGGAGAGCAGGGCCACCTCCGCGCCCAGGCCCTGCTGAAGGCGGACGTTGGCCTCGAGCATCGGCAGGCCCGCCGCGCTCGCCAGGAACAGGTAGCCCCGTTCGTGGAACGCCAGATCCGGCTTGTCGTCGCCGACCGCCAGGATCTCCGCCGCTTGGCGCACGAACTCGATCCCGAAGAGTCCCATGCGCACGTTCTCGGGCGTCGAGAACTGCTGGCGGATGCCGCCCCAGGAGCGTGGCGTGGTGGCGGCGGCATAGGACCAGTCGCGCTCGACGACCAGGACCGTGCCGTCGAAGTCCGGATCGGCGGCCAGGAAATAAGCGACGGCGCAGCCCATTACGCCGCCGCCTGCGATCACCACGTCGGCGCGCTCGGTCATATCCCGGCCTCCTTGCCTAGAAGGGCGGCGCGGAAGCGGTCCTTGAGCAGGATCCCGTCCTTGGGCGGCATGACCAGCGGCAGGTCCTCGGCGCGCACCTTGATGTCGTAGAACGCCGGCCCCGTTGCGCCCCGGATCGCGGGAATGGCCGCTTCGAGCTCCGCTTGGTCGCGGACCGTGCCGGTCACCGGAAAGCCGAGCGCGGCCGCTGCCGCCGCCAAGTCCGCGGGGCCGGCCGTGTGGGTCGCCTGCATGCCGGTCTCGCCGTAGCGCTCGTTGTCCAGCACGACGATCGCCAGGTTTGCCGGCCGCTTGACCCCGACCGTCGCAAGCGAACCCAGGCCCATCAGCATCTCACCATCGCCGGTCACCACCAGGACGCGGCGCTCCGGCCGGGCCAGCGCCAGGCCGAGGCCGATCATGGCGGCCCCGCCCATGGCGCCCCAGAGCGGGAAGGTCAGCGGGTGGTCGCCGGCCGCCGCGACGTCCCAGGTGGGCGCTCCCAGGCCGCTCACGACCAGCAGGTCGCCGCGCGCCTCCAGCAGGGCCGCGGCCACCGCGCGGCGCCTGAGGGGATAGCGCTCGCTTCGCCCCGGATCAGTCATCGCCCGTACACCCAAATGTCTTCATACCGACTACACGCTGGGCGATCAGCACCGCGGCCGCCGTCGGCCCCTCGAAGGCCGCACGTCCGGCCGCCGCCACGGTCGCGCCGGCCTCGGCTGCGTCGTCCAAGGCGAAGACGCGGCAACCGCCCAGCTCGAGGACCGGCGCGGCGGTCTCGCCCATGGGCAGCTGCCAGGGATTGAACTCGCCGGGCTGGCCACGCATGGTCACCAGCATGAGAAGCGGAAAGGCGCAGGTGCGCATCAGGGAAAGCATGTTGACGCAGTTGCCGACCCCGCTCGACTGCATCAGCAGCGCGCCGCGCTGGCCGCCCAGCCAGGCCCCGGCCAGGAGCGCGACACCCTCCTCCTCGGTGGTGAGCGCCACGGTCTCCATCGCGGCCGCGCCCGCGCAGCGTTCGATCAACTCCTTGTGCCCGGCGTCGGGCACGTAGGCGACCTGGCGCACGCCCAGGGCGGCAAGCGCCGCGAAGATCTCTTCAGGCCAGCTCCTCGAGGCGGCGGCGGTCATCCCTGGTCCCCCATGAACACCCGATGTTTCCTTTTAGCCCCTTGGCCACAGCCTGGCCACAGGCGCGGCGCGCTTGCGGGCGCCACCCGGGATTTTCTACTGTGTCCCGAACGAGGGACAGGGGCCTCATGGTCGAATCCGGGAAAACGGCGCGGCTGGCCATCGACATCGGCGGCACCTTCACCGACCTGGCGCTGGAGGCGGGGAGCCGGCAAGTCACGGCCAAGGTGCTGACCACTCCGGCGCGGCCCGACGAGGCCGTGCTCGAGGGCATCGCCAAGGTCATGGCGGAGGCCGGAATCCGGCCGGACGAGGTCGGCCTGATCATCCACGGCACCACCCTGGCGACCAATGCGCTGATTGAGCGCAAGGGCGCCCGGACCGCGCTGGTCACCACCGAGGGCCACCGCGATTCCTTGGAGATGGCCTACGAGAACCGCTTCGAGCAGTACGACATCAATATCGACCGTCCGGATCCGCTGGTGCCGCGCTATCTGCGCTGGCCGCTGCCCGAGCGCCTGGACGCGCGTGGAGAGGAGCTGCGCCCGCTGGACGAGGCGGCGGTGTCGGCACTGATTCCACGCTTGGAGGCCGAGGGCATCGAGAGCCTCGCCGTCGGGCTGATCCACGCCTACGCCAACCCGGCGCACGAAGAGCGCGTCGCCGAGATCCTGCGCGCCGCATTGCCCGACCTGTGGATCAGCCTGTCGTCCGAGGTCTGCCCGGAGATCCGCGAGTACGAGCGGCTCTCGACGACCTGCGCCAACGCCTACGTCCAGCCGCTGATGGCGCGCTACCTGACCCGCCTGGAGCAGCGCCTGCGCGAGGACGGCTTTGCCTGCCCCTTCCTGCTGATGACCTCGGGCGGGGGCCTGACCGGCTTCGAGACCGCCGTCAGGTTTCCGATCCGCTTGGTCGAGTCGGGCCCCGCCGGCGGCGCCATCCTGGCCAGCCGGATTGCCGCCGAATGCGCCCTCGATCGTGTCCTGTCCTTCGACATGGGCGGCACGACCGCCAAGATCTGCTTGATCGACGACCAGCAAGACCAGCAACCCTTGACCTCGCGCAGTTTCGAGGTCGCCCGAGCCTACCGTTTCATGAGGGGCAGCGGTCTGCCCCTTCGGATCCCCGCCATCGAGATGGTCGAGATCGGCGCGGGCGGCGGGTCGATCGCCAGTGTCGATGCGCTGAAGCGCGTCGCCGTGGGTCCCGAGAGTGCCGGGGCCGAGCCTGGTCCCGCCTGCTACGGCCGTGGCGGCGAGGCGCCGACCGTGACGGATGCCGATCTGGTGCTGGGGCGCATCGACCCCGAGGCCTTTGCCGGCGGCTCGATGACCTTGGCGCCGCAGCAGGCCGCGGCGGCGGTTTCCCACGGGGTCGGCGCGGCGCTCGACCTGGACGATCCGCTCGCCGCCTTTGCGATCAGCGAGGTGGTCGACGAGAACATGGCCAATGCCGCCCGGGTCCACGCCGTCGAGTGGGGCAAGGAGGTCGCCGGGCGCACGCTGATCGCCTTTGGCGGCGCGGCGCCGCTCCATGCCGCGCGTCTGGCGAAGAAGCTCGGGCTTGAGCGGATCGTCGTGCCGGCGGACGCGGGCGTCGGCTCGGCGATCGGCTTTCTTTGCGCTCCGATCGCCTACGAGGTCGTGCGCAGCCGCTATCACCGGCTCTCGGCCTTCGATCCGACCTTGGTCAACCGCACGCTGGAGGAGATGAGCGAGGAGGCCCACGCCGTGGTACGCGGCGCCGCGCCGGAGGCGGTGCTCGGTGAGGTCCGCACCGCCTACATGCGCTACATCGGCCAGGGCCATGAGATCGCCGTCGATCTGCCGGTGCGCCCGCTGCGGGCCGAGGACGGCGCGCTCCTCCGCGAGGCCTTCGATACGGCCTACACCTCCCTCTACGGCCGCACGATTCCCGGCCTCGACATCGAGGTGCTGAGCTGGACCGTCACGGTGGCAACCAGGGTGCCCGAACCCCGGGCGGCGGCTGAGCCCGAAGCAGCAGCCCCGCCGCCGGAGCCGGCCGCCCGGCGCCCGCTCTTCGATCCGGAGCGGGCCGGTCTCGTCAGCGTCCCGGTCTACCGCCGCGCCGAGCTCGGGGCAGGAATGCGTGTCGAGGGCCCGGCGCTGATTGTCGAGGACCAGACGACGACCGTCGTCGCCGAGGGGTTCACGGCGGCGGTCAACGATCTCGGCTACATCACGATGACCCGTCGCCGCGAGGAGGATCCTCGATGACCAAGAACAGCGCGCTCGAGCAGATCCGCCTTCAGATCATGTGGAACCGACTGCTCTCGGTGGTCGAGGAACAGGCCCAGACGCTGATCCGCACGGCCTTCTCGACCTCGGTGCGCGAGGCCGGCGACCTCTCGGCCGGGGTCTTCGACCTCGAGGGGCGCATGCTGGCGCAGGCGGTCACCGGCACGCCTGGCCATGTCAACGCCATGGCCGCCTCGGTCGGCTTCTTCCTCGAGCGCTTCCCGGCCGCAAGCATGGCCAAGGGCGACCACTACATCACCAACGACCCCTGGCTCGGCACCGGGCACCTGCACGACTTCACCGTGGTCAGCCCGACTTTCCGGGACGGCCGGCCGGTGGCGCTCTTCGCCTCGACCAGCCACGTGGTCGACGTCGGCGGCCGCGGCTTCGGTCCGGATGCCCGCCAGGTCTACGAGGAAGGGCTCAGGATTCCGATCATGCCGCTCGCCCGGCGCGGCGAGATGAACGGCGCGCTGCTCGAGATCGTCAGGGCCAATGTGCGCGAGCCGGTCCAGGTCGAAGGCGACCTCTACTCGCTCGCCGCCTGCAACGAGACCGGAGGCCGGCGCCTGCTCGCCATGATGGCGGAGTTCGGCTTGGAGAGCCTCGACGCGTTGGCCGAACACGTCATCGGGCACTCCCGGGCAGCCATGCTGGAGGAGATCGGCCGGCTCGAATTCGGCACCTACCGGAACGCCATGCGGGTCGACGGCTACGAACACGAGGTCGACCTGGTCGCGGCGATGACGATCGGGCCGGGCGGTATCGACGTGGACTTCACGGGGACCTCGCCGGTCTCCGGCTACGGCATCAACGTGCCGATCACCTACACCCAGGCCTACGCCTCCTTCGGCGTGCGCTGCGTGGTCGGCGGCGTGATCCCGAACAACGCTGGCTCGCTCGCGCCGGTGCGGGTTACGGCGCCCGCGGGCTCGATCCTC
>CAMYMY010000217.1 GCA_947259625.1 uncultured Kiloniellales bacterium
CCAGCGGGCATTTGAATGCGCGAATCTCATAGCAAAGTAGAATTGCTGAGCAGCGCTCTGAACCTAGGTGTCATTCTGGACGGGGTGACGCCAAAGTTATCCCGACCGCTCCACCTGTGCTGGCGGCGGGCGCGGTCAACGAAAATGTCGAGACCTTCGCCCCGAGGCTGGCTATGCTCGGAGCGCGTGGCCACCGCACATGGTCCGGTGGCCCGGCAGCAAAGAATCGAGGAGGGGAGGAGAGATGCAGCATCGCTTCAGTGGAGTCTTGGCGGTTTGGACCATTCTGGCGGGTCTGGCGGCGCCGGCCGCGGCGCAGGAGGCGACCGTGGCGACGACCGCGATCGTCGAGCACCCGGCCCTCGACGCGGTGCGCGACGGGCTGCGCGACGAGCTGGCCGCGGGCGGCTACGAGGTGGGCCGGAACCTGACGTTCCTCTACGAGAGCGCGCAGGGCAATCCGGCGACCGCGGCCCAGATCGCCCGCAAGTTCGTCGGCGAGGCGCCGGACGTCATCGTGCCGATCTCGACCCCCTCGGCGCAGACCGTTGTCGCGGCGACCAAGGATATCCCCGTGGTGTTCACCGCGGTGACGGATCCCTTGGGCGCCCGGCTGGTCACGTCGATGGAAAAGCCCGGCGGCAATGTGACCGGCATGACCGACCTCTCGCCGATCGCCAAGCACATGGCGCTGATCAAGCGGATCACGCCCAAGGCCGGGAAGCTGGGCGTGATCTTCAATCCGGGCGAGGCCAACTCGGTCACGCTGGTGCGGCTGATCAAGCAGCACGGGCCGGAGCAGGGCCTGGCGGTGGTCGAGGCGCCGGCGACCAAGTCGGCCGACGTGCTGGCCGCGGCGCAGAGCCTGATCGGCAAGGCCGACGCGATCTACGTGCCGACCGACAACACCGTGGTCTCGGCGCTCGAGGCGGTGATCAAGGTCGGGATCGACCACAAGGTGCCGGTCTACGCCGGCGACACGGATTCCGTCGCGCGCGGCGCCGTGGCGGCGCTCGGCTTCAACTACTACGACGTCGGCCGCCAGACCGGGAGGATCGTCCTGCGCGTGCTGAAGGGCGAGGCGCCGGGCGGGATCGCCGTGCAGGGGGTCGAGATCACCGAGCTCCACGTCAACCCCGGTGTCGCCAAGATGATGGGCGTGACGATCCCGGCCGACGTGATCGCCGAGGCCAAGAAGGTGGTGGAGTAGGCCGTCCCGCGCCCAGCGGCGTGGCGGAGGCCTTGGCGTGAACCTCGTCGCCTTCCTCGGCGCGCTCGAGATCGGCTGTGTCTACGGTCTCGTCGCCCTCGGCGTGTTCCTGTCCTTCCGGGTGCTCAACTTTCCCGACCTGACCGTCGACGGCAGCTTTCCGCTGGGCGCCGCGGTCGTCGCCACCCTGATCGTGGCCGGCGCCGACCCCTATCTCGCCACGGCGGTCGCTGTTCTCGCCGGGGCGGCGGCGGGCCTGGTCACCGCCTTCCTCAACCTGCGCTTCCGGATCCTGCACCTGCTGGCCAGCATCCTCACCATGATCGCGCTCTACTCCGTCAACCTGCGCATCATGGGCCGGCCGAACGTGGCGATCATCGCCGAACCCACCGTGATCACGCCCTTCGAGGGCCTGGGCCTCGCCGGACTCTATCTGAAGCCGCTCGTGGCCTTCGCGGTGGTCGCGATCGTCGCCGCGCTACTCGCCCGTTTCCTGGTCTCCGAGTATGGGCTGGCCATGCGCGCCACCGGCGCGAACCCGCGCATGGCGCGCGCCCAGGGCATCGCGACCGCCCAGAGCACCTACGTGGGCATGGCGCTGTCCAACGCCATGGTCGCCCTGGGCGGCGCGCTCTTCGCCCAGATGAACGGCTTCGCCGATATCACGATCGGCACCGGCACGATCGTGGTCGGGCTGGCCGCCGTGATCGTCGGCGAGGCGATCTTCCGCGGCGGGGGCATCGTGGTCGCCGTGGCCGCCTGCCTGCTGGGCTCGGTGATTTATCGCCTGGCCGTGGCGCTGGCGCTCAACGCCGACTTCATCGGCCTGAAGGCCTCCGATCTCAACCTGGTCACCGCGCTCCTGGTCACCGTGGCGCTGATCCTGCCGGGCGCGCGCAACCCGCTCAAGGCCTTGCTGACCCGGGGCGGCAAATGATCCGGATCGAGAACCTGCACGTCACCTTCAATCCGGGCACGGCGATCGAGACCCGCGCGCTCAGGGGCCTCGACCTGGAAATCCCGGCCGGCCAGTTCGTCACCGTGATCGGCTCCAACGGCGCCGGCAAGACGACCCTGCTGAACTGCCTCACGGGGGAGGTCCCGCCGACCGAGGGGCGCATCCTGATCGACGGCACCGACGTGACCCTCTGGCCGGCGACCCGGCGCAGCGCCCTGGTGGCGCGCGTGTTCCAGGATCCCTTGGCCGGCACTTGCGAGGCCCTGACCATCGAGGAGAACCTGGCGCTGGCCGCCGCCCGCGGCACGCGGCGCGGCCTGGCCTCGGCCTTGCACGCGGCGCGGCGGGCCGAGTTCCGCGAGAAGATCTCCCGCCTCGGCCTTGGCCTGGAGGACCGGCTCGGCGACCGTATGGGGCTTCTGTCCGGCGGTCAACGCCAGGCAGTCAGCCTGGTCATGGCGACGCTGCGCCCGACCAAAATCCTGCTGCTCGACGAGCACACCGCGGCGCTCGACCCGCGCATGCAGGACTTCGTGCAGCGCCTGACTCGCGAGCTGGTCGAGGCCGAGCGGCTCACGACCCTGATGGTCACCCACGCGATGCGCCAGGCGCTCGAGCTGGGCGGCCGCACGGTGATGCTGCACGAGGGCCGCGCCGTGCTCGACGTCGCGGACGAGGAACGGGCCGGCCTGGGCCCCGCCGACCTGGTCGCCCTCTTCGCCGAGGTGCGCGGCCAGGAGCTCGACAGCGACAGCCTGCTGCTGAGCTAAGCGGCGCAAGTCACCGGAGCCCCACGCCCTTCCGGCCGCTGGGTCTGGGACGGCCACCGCTGTGTCAGGCTCAACGGCCCTGGGACCGCCTGGGAATGCTATTGCTCGGGCACCTTGCAGTCGCCTTTGGCGTAGACATCCTCGATCCGGCACTGCCGGCCCAGGCGCATGACGATCGACCCGCGGCAGGACTCGAGACTGACCCAGGCATCGTAGCCGCTCACCGAGCTGCCGCCGCGCCGCGAGCGAACGCGCGCCGCGACGCTGATACTGCGAACGTCGCCGGGATCGATGTTCATGCGCGCGATGTGCTCGCTCGCCGCTGCCTCGCAGGGGTCGCCGTCGGCAAGCGCGGGCGGCGCGAGCAGGGCCGCCAGAACGACGGCCAAGGCTGGCGCCGTTGCCGGTCTGGCCCAACAAATTACGCCTTGGATCATTCTACGTCTTTCCTGCATGGCGTTTGTCGCAGCGTCCGACGAATTCACGGATGCGCGTGCTCGGGGCGCCGACTCCACGAAGGTACCCGCGCCGGAACTCCATGGCACGGAATATTGTGCGAGATGAAGATCGCCCCGGTTCAACTGCGCGTGAGTGCCGAGGGTGGCCGCAACCGCCGGGCCTTCTCCCGTAGCAGGGCGCCTCGTGGAACTCGGGCTGGGAGGGGAGGTGGGCCAAGACAGGATCCTTCCGCCGCGCGGCCGTCGCACGCGATCGCGTCTGAGCGGCTGGCACAGGCAATGTACGCCGCCGCCACCCTTGGTGAACATGCTGGCGTCCGGGTCGTAGACCTCGAAGCCCAGCGCACGGAGCCGCGCGTTCAGGTCCTGGCTCGCCGCCGTCGAGAGCACCCGGTCGTTGCCCAGCGCCACCACGTTGCAGCCCAGGTTGACGGTGTCCCGAAAGCTCACCGGCACGATCTCGATCCGCTTTGCCCGCAGCCAGGCGACGATCTCCGGGTCCGTCGTGTCGAGGCACACGGCCGCCAGCTTTTCGGCCAGCATGCAGACCATCAGGTCGATGTGGACGTAGAAAGGGTCGAGCGGCGCGTAGCGTACCTCCCAATCCTCGGCCTCGAACCAAGCGCCGACCTGCTTGGCGGCCACCTCCTGCGTGCGCTCGCCGCAATAGCCGATCAACACGCAGCCGGGCGCGATGAGGTCGAAGTCGCCGCCCTCGAAGCTGCCGGCCGAGACCATGTCGTAGATGGGGATCCCGGTCTCCAGGTAGAAGCGCAGGACCGAGCTGTACTCGCCGCGGCGCCAGGGCTTCGCCATCTGGGTGACGACCGCCCCGTAGGGCGTCATGAAGCTCGAATCACGGGCGTAGACCTGCATCGGGAGGTGCTCGTCGACCGGCAGGCTGTGCACCGTGACACCGGCGCTCTCATAGGCGGAGACCATCTCGCGGTACTGTTGCAGGGCGAGATCCTTGTCGAGGACCTCGCCCTTGCGCGCCGTGGCCGCCGAGATCGAGCTCGAGACCACCCAACGAAAGCTCTCGACGGGGCCTAGAAGCACGTCTCGCAGAACGCCGTACTCGGAGTCGACACCCCAGTCGTTCGCCGGCGCTGTTCCGCCGGAGGGGTTGCGGACGGTCAGGCGTCCGGTTCGCCGGGACGCCCTGCGTTCGATCGTGTCCATGGCTGTTTCTCCGGTTTTCCTGCGCGCGCGGGAATAATGGTCGATGTGCCGGCCCGGACGCAACGGAGAAGGATCCGACGGCGGTCCAGACGGCCGCTAACGCACCACGCGCTCTTCGGGAAACCGGATCGACACCTTGGTGCCTACGCCTGCCTTGCTGTCGATATCGAAGGTGCCGCCGAGCAGTTCGCACAGGGCCTTGGCCAGAGGCAGGCCGAGCCCGGTCCCCTCCAGCCTGGCGGCCATCGCGTCCCTGACCTGGCCGAACGGCGCGAGCACCTTCGGCAGGTCCTCGGGCCTGATGCCGATGCCGCGATCGCGCACCGAGATATCGAAGGCGCCCGACCGATCGAGCCCGGCCTGTACCAATACCTGCCCGCCGGAGGCGCTGAACTTCACCGCGTTGGACAGGAGGTTGATGACGATCTGTTTGAGCTTGCGGCCGTCGACGCGCAGGCTGGGAGCCGGCCCCGCGATGTCCGTGCGGATCTCGACTCCGGCACGCCGGGCCTGCTCCTCGACCAGGTGCACGCTGTCTTGGATCGCACGCGCAACGTCGACCTCCTCTTCCTCCAGGTCTATCTCGCCCGCCTCCAATTTGGACACGTCCAGCAGGTCGTTGACGATGTGCAGCAGATGATGGCCGCCGGCGTGGATGTGCTCGACGTACTCCCGGTAGCGGTCGTGGCCGAGCGGGCCGAGCAACTGGCTCGACATGATCTCCGAGAAGCCGAGGATGGCGTTCAGCGGGGTGCGCAGCTCATGGCTGATGTTGGCCAGGAAGGCCGTCTTCGCGTGGTTGGCGAGCTCGGCCTCGCGCGCCTTGCGAACGGCCTGCTCCGCCTGCCTGCGCTCGGTCACGTCCTCCATGGCCAGCAGGATCGCTGGTGTGTTCTTGCGCTGCTCATACATCCTCCTCGCGTTGAGCAGCATGATTCTGTGCCCGATGTTCGGGAAGTCGTGCGCGACCTCGAAGTCATCGACGGTCGTATTCTCGAGAATGATCCGCTCCAGGAGATAGCGCAGGGCCGGAATATCCCACTGGCCGCCGCCTATGCGGTACAGCAGCTCACCCTCGGTTTCCTCGGGCGCCACGCCAAAGATCCGGTAGAACGACCGGCTGGCCAGGAGGATTCTCAGGTCGCCGTCCAGGACAACGAGGGGCTCACGCACGGTCGCCACTATGTTCTCGGCATAGTGGTGTGCTTTTTGAACCTCCTGCTCCCCTTGCTCGCTGCGATTCTGCATTGTCGACATCCCGGCATTCAGGGCCGAAACCGCAGTCGAATACGAAGACCTCGCTAACAACCTTCGTGCCGGCCAACCCAGGTCGTTCGCCCGCGCGGTGCTCCGTGCCGCGCATCAAGTGTGTGCCGTATTGACAAGTCGCTTACTTGCAATACTAGGTATAGTAGTCTTAACCGTATAGTTTGTGATGTCAATCCGAGAGCAGGAGAGCCGGGCCGCCACTCATGGACGGGGCCAGGTGTCAGGGCGCAAACTCGAACCGGCGCGACGCAGGTACGAATAGCCGGAGGCGCCGCCGCCTGTCCGGGCTGCGTACGAACCGATTTGCGCTTCAAGTGAGCATGGCCCCTGGCGGCTTTTAATTGACTGATCGTTCCAAACTTGTCATCGTGGCGCGCGAACAGGAGATGGTGCCGGATGCCCTGGGAGAAACAGTTCGACGTGGATGCCGCGCTCACACGGGCGATGGAGGCCTTCTGGTCGAAAGGCTACGAGGCGACCTCGACGCAGGACCTGCTCGGGCGCATGGGCATCAACCGGGGCAGCCTCTATGACACCTTCGGCAGCAAGCGCCG
>CAMYMY010000218.1 GCA_947259625.1 uncultured Kiloniellales bacterium
CTTCGCCGAGGCCCGCGCGATCCTGGAGAAATACGCGATCGAGCCGCCACCGGCCGTGGCCCGGCACCTGGCGGCGGCCGCCGACGAGACGCCCAAGCCCGGCGACCCGCGCTTGGCCGGGGCGGCGTTCCGGCTGATCGCCCGGCCGCAGGACGCGCTGGAGGCTGCGGCCGGGGCGGCCAAGGCCGCCGGCATCGCGCCGCTGATCCTGGGCGATTCGCTCGAGGGCGAGGCGCGCGAGGTCGCCCGGGTCATGGCCGGCATCGCGGTCCAGGCAGCCCACCACGGGCAGCCGGCCCGGCCGCCCTGCGTGCTGCTCTCGGGCGGCGAGACCACGGTCACCGTGCGGGGCAGCGGCCGCGGCGGGCGCAACGCCGAGTTTATGCTGGCGCTGGCGCTCGCCCTCGACGGCCGGGCCGGCATCCACGCGATCGCCTGCGACACCGACGGCATCGACGGCAGCGAAGACAACGCCGGCGCGCTGATCGGTCCCGACACCCTGGCCCGCGCGGCGGCTCATGGCCTCGACGCCAAGGCGCGGCTCGCCGACAATGACGCCTATGGCCTGTTCGAGGCGCTCGGGGACCTGGTCGTCACCGGCCCGACCCTGACCAACGTCAACGACTTCCGTGCGGTGCTGGTCCTGCCGCAAGGCGGTTGACGCCAAGGCGGCGCGGATCACAACAAAAGGAAGGGGTGCAAGGTCCCTTCCCCGGGATCAGAAGATCGCGCCCTTCACCGTTCCCCGTCCGCGCGCTTTCGATAGACCGGCAGGCCGTCCAGCGGCGCGTAGCCGGGCGCGTCGTCCGGAAGGCGCTCGTGTGACCCGATCACCAGATAGCCGCCGGCCCGCAGGCGGCGGTCGATGCGCTCCAGGACCGCCCGCTGGAGAGGCTCTGCGAAATAGGTGAAGGCCAGGTTACGGCAGAGGATCAGGTCGAAGGGGCCCTCGGGTTGCATTTCGCGGATGTCCTGGAGCCGGAAGACGACGCCCTGCCTCAGCTCGGGCCGCAGGCGGAGAACCGCACCGTCGCGGTCGAAGGCGCGGTCGCGCCACTCGGGCGGCAGGTCCTTCAGGGATCCGGCGCCGTAGCAGGCGGCCTCCGCCCGCGCGATCATCGTCGGCTCGGCGTCCGTGCCCAGGATCGAGATTTCGGCCTCCGGGAAGGCCGGCTGCACGTCTTCGCGCCAGAGGATGCGCAGGCTGTAGGCCTCCTCGCCCGAGGCGCAGCCGGCCGACCAGCAGCGCACCAGGCGCCGGCCGCGCTTGCGCGCGTCGGCCGCCAGGGCGGGCAGGATCTCGCGGCCGAGCCGCTCGAACACGCCGCGGTCGCGCCAGAAGCGCGAGATCGGGATCCGGCAGAAGGTCTCGAGGTACTCCCACTCCCGCGGACCGGCGGCGAGGACGTCCCGATAGGCGTCGAGGTCGACCAGGCCGAGCGCGCGCAGGCGCCGGCCGACCCGTTTGCACACGGTGCCTCGCACCTTGCGGTACCCCGGCCAGCGCAGCCCCAGCCGCGGCAGGGCCCACTGCAAAAAGCCAATGCAGTCCCGGTCGCGCACGACACCCTCCCCGACGGCAATTCTCGATGGCGACGACCCAACGCCGCACACGAGCATAGCGGAAAACGGGGGCTCCGGACGCTCGTCGCCGGGCAAAGGGCCGGGTGCCGGCCTTCCCTTTCCGGCCGAGGCGGGTCAAGATCACGCCCTGAAGCCGCCAAACCGGGAGGTCCCATGACCGAAACCTGCTGCTTTCTTTCGCTCGACGAGCTCGCCGCGCAGGTCCCCGACGGCGCCAGCCTGGCGCTGCCCAAGGACAGCGCCGGCGCGCCCATGGCCGCGGTCCGGGCGCTCGTGCGTCGCGGCGCGAAGGACCTGCACCTGATCAACGTGCCGACCAGCGGGCTGGCGACCGATATCCTGATCGGCGCCGGCGCGGCGCGGCTGGTCGAGACCTCGGGCGTGTCGCTCGGCGAGTTCGGCGGCGCGCCGCGCTTCAACGCCGCGGTCAAGGCGGGCGCGGTCACGATCCGGGACGCCACCTGCCCGGCGATCTACGCCGGCCTGCAGGCGGCCGAGAAGGGCCTGCCCTTCATGCCGCTGCGCGGCGTCATCGGCTCGGACGTCCTGGCCTTCCGCGACGACTGGAAGGTGATCGACAATCCTTTCGCGGAGGCGGCGGTGGACCCATTGTTGCTGCTGCCCGCCATTCGGCCCGAGGTCGCCCTGTTCCATGCCCGGCGCGCCGACCGCCTGGGCAACGTGTGGATCGGCGTGCAGGGCGAGCTGGCGATCATGGCCCATGCCGCGGAGCGCACGCTGGTCACCGTCGAGGAGGTGGTCGAGGACGATCTGATGGCGCGCGAGGAGAGCGCCGCCGGCACGCTTCCCGCGGTCTACGTCTCGGCCGTCGCCGAAGCGCCCAAGGGCGCATGGCCGCTCGGCTTTCTCGACCTCTACCCGGCCGACGAGGCGCAGCTCGCCGACTACGCCCGGCTGGCGCGCAGCGCCGAGGGTTTCGCCGCCTACCTCGAGCGCGGCTGCGCGCCCGCGGTTGGCCGCTAGAAAGCGGCAACGGTTTCGCGTGCCCTTGGACTGCCGCCCGGAAGAGCTGCTGATCGCCGCCATCGCCCGGCTGCTGCGCGGCTGCCGCAACATCGCCGTGGGCGTCTCCTCGCCGATCCCGGGCTCGGCCGCCCTCCTGGCCAGGGCCGAGAGCGAGACGCCGCTGCGCGTCGAGCTGCTGGAGAGCCTGGACGGCAACAGCTTCACCCGCGGCAGCGTCGAGCTGTTCGACCGCGCCGCCCAGGGCCGCATCGACGCCTTCTTTCTCGGCGGCGGGCAGATCGACGGCCAGGCCAACATCAACCTGGTCGGTACCGGCGACTATCCAAGGACCGCGGTGCGCTGGCCGGGGTCCTTCGGCTCGGCCTACCTCTACTTCCTGGTGCCGCGCGTGATCCTGTTCCGCGAGGAGCACAGCCGCCGCGTCCTCGTGCCCAAGGTCGACTTCGTCAGCGCGCCTGGCGTGAGCGCACCCGAGGTCTACCGCCGCGGCGGTCCTTGTGCTCTCATCACCGGCAAGGCGCTGTTCCGTTTCGACCGGGACCGCCGCCGCTTCCGCCTGGAGAGCCTGCACCCCGGCCACGACTTGGCGGATGTGCTGGAGACCACCGGCTTCGACTTCGACCACGACGCCGCGCCCGCGGCCACCGCCGGCCCGGACGCCGCGACCCTCGAGATGATCCGCGGTCCCGTGGCCCGCGAGATCGCCAAGGCCTACCCCAAGTTCGCCGCCCGCGTTTTTCCGCGCGCCTAAGCACCGGCCGGCCGAATCGCCTTGGCATTGAACGCTGCCGGGAGTCTATGCAACTCTTGGTCTCGGGGGCCGCATGAAGGCCGGATGTCGATCGCGACCTTGTCCCCGGACGGCGGCCGGCCCGGAGTTTCGACCAAGAACACACAAACGCAACGGGAGGACGAACATGAACATCACGAAATCCGCAGCCATCGCCGGTGTCCTAGCGCTCGGCGTCGGTCTCTCCAACGCCGCGCTGGCGGACTGCAGCCCGGAAAACTGGCGCGACTGCGAGGGCAAGCCCTGGGTCGTCGGCAACAAGATGGAAACGCCGATCGGCGAGCGATGGTGGCCGCACCCGCTATGGGGCGAGGGGGACCAGGCGGGCGCGACCAACTGGTACAAGAAGCCCGAGGTCGTCCAGCGCGCCATCGCCGAGGCCGACCGGGGCAAGACCTACTCGCTCGGCCGTCCCTATGACGCCGACATGCCGCTGTTCGGCGCCCGCAAGTTCTCCCTGCGCATCCCCGGCACGCCGACGGGCGGGCCCTTCGGCGGCAACAAGGTCATCTGGCACGACGAGTTCCTGGCGACGGAGGTCGGCCAGGTCGGGACCCAGTTCGACGGCCTCGGCCATATCGGCGTGGAGATCAACGGCAGCGCCGACAAGGCCGAGATGCGTTACTACAACGGCTTCACCGAGGCGGAGATCGGCAGCGCCTACGGCCTGAAGAAGATCGGCGTCGAGCAGCTCCATCCGATCACCGCGCGCGGCGTGCTGATCGACGTCGCCGGCGCCAAGGGCGTGGCGATGCTCGATGCCGGCTATGAGATCACCAGGGCCGACGTCGAGGCGGCGCTAGCCAAGCAAGGCTTGGCCGGCTTCGCCTTCAAGGAGGGCGACGGCGTGTTCTTCCACACCGGCTGGGGCAAGCTGTGGAAGCAGGACAACGGCAAGTTCAACGGCGGCGAGCCCGGCATCGGCATGGAGGTCGCCAAGTGGCTGTCGGATGAGGTCAAGGCCGGTGTCGTCGGCGCCGATTCCTGGGCCGTCGAGGCCGTGCCCAATCCCGACGGGGCCTGCGCCTTCTGCGTCCACCAGCACCTGCTCGCCCGCCACGGCATCCTGCTGCAGGAGAACATGTACCTGGACGACCTGGTCGGCGACGGCGTCAGTACCTTCATGTACGTCTACAGCCCGGCGCCGATCACCGGCGCGACGGGCTCCATGGGGGCGCCGGTCGCGATCGACTGAACCGGCGGCGATGCGGACCATGATGCCAGAGCGAAAACGGGGACCGGCTCGCATTCGCGCCAGCGAATCCGTGCCTGTCCCCATTTTCGCGGGCCCGCTGGCCGCGATCGTCGGCGGTCCGGGAAAGCGGGACAGGCACCGTTTCCTGACGCGAAACGGAGCCAGTCCCGGTTTCCCTCCATCGGCACCAGCCCGCTAACCCGGGCCCAACACCCAACCGCCGAGGGTCAGGACGCCGAGGGCGACGACGAGGATGCCGAGCAGGTCGAGCAGCCAGCCGGCCTTCAGCATGTGCCGCATCTCGATCGCGCCGCTGCCGAAGATGACGGCGTTGGGCGGCGTGGCGACCGGCAGCATGAAGCCCAGCGTGGCGAAGAGCGCGACCGGCAGGGCCAAGACGAACGCGGGCTCGCCCATGGCCAGCGCCGTCGCGCCGGCGACCGGCAGGAACACGGCCGCCATCGCCGTGTTGCTGGCCAGCTCGCCCAGGAGGACGATCAGCACGCCCACCGCCAACAGCAGCAGGATCAGCGGCAGCGCCCCCAGGCCGGCGAGCCGCGCGCCGATCCAGTCGGCCAGGTCCGACTGGCCGATCGCCGCGGCCAGCGCCAAACCGCCCCCGAACAGGATGAGGACGTCCCACCGGATCTCCGCCGCCTCGCGCCAGGTGAGCAGGAAGCGTCCGGCCTTGAGGTCGGCCGGCAGCAGGAACAAAAGCAGCGCCCCGGTCACGGCGATGCCCGCGTCCGAGAGGCGCAGCCAGGGTAGCGCGGCGGCGAGCGGCGGCCGGAAGATCCAGCAAACCGCGACCAGCAGCATCACGCCCGCCGTCAGGCGCGCGCCCAGCGACATCGGCCCGGGCGCGGCCAGGCCGGCCGTCTCGAGTGTCCCCGCCCCGGGGACGCGGAAGGCGACATGCGTCAGCACGAACCAAGTCAGCGGCAGCAGGACCAGCACCAGCGGCAGGCCGATCGACAGCCACCTCACGAAGCTGATCTCGATGCCGTAGCTCTCGGCCATGAAGGCGGCGAAGAGCGCGTTGGGCGGGGTGCCGACGAGGGTCCCCATGCCGCCGATCGTGGCCGCATAGGCGATGCCGAGCAGCAGCGGCGGCGCCACGCCCGCGCCCCCTGGTCCCTGCGCGCCCTCTTGCCGCGCGAAGGCCGCGATCACCGACTGGCCGATCGGCAGCATGACCATCGCCGTGGCGGTGTTGCTGACCCAGAGGCTGAGAAAGGCGGTGACCGCCATGAGCCCGCCGATCACCCGGCGCGGGCTGGTGCCCGCCAGCCGCAGCACGGCGAGCGCCAAGCGCCGGTCGAGCTCCCAGACGTGCATCGCCCGCGCCAGCAGGAAGCCCCCCAGGAACAGAAACACCAAAGGATGGGCGTAGGCCGGCGTGACCGCCTCGATGCCGCGGAGGCCCAGCAGCGGGAACAGCACAAGAGGCACCAGCGCCGTGACCGCGAGCGGCAGCGCCTCGGTCATCCACCACACGGCCATCAGCAGCCCGACCCCCGCCGTCCACCAGCCCTGCTGCGACAACCCCTCGGGCGCCGGACTCGCCATCACGACCGCCGCCGCCAAGGGCCCGGCGATAAGGCCGATCAAGCGATGGCGCGGCAGGCCGGGCTGGCGTTCCTTCGAACCGGTCATGGCATATCCTAGTGCCGGATGGGCGCGTTTGGCTAGAAGTGGAGGGCAGTGGAACGCGACGGGGCCCACGCCCCCAAACCCCGGAATAAATCTAGGGCGGGAACCGGTGCCTGTGGTAGATATGAAGCTCGGGTCCGCCGGGGAACGGACCCCTTGGGATTGGGAGGAAGGGTCCATGCA
>CAMYMY010000219.1 GCA_947259625.1 uncultured Kiloniellales bacterium
CGGGAGAAGGCGAACCTCAAGTTCTGGGAAGCCGAGGTCGACCGCTACAAAAGACTGGCCAAGAGCGGCGCAGCGTCGAAAGAGAAGCTCGATGCGACCGTCGCCAAGAGGGACACGACCCTGGCGGATATCGATCAGAACAACGCCAGAATCTCGAACGCCAAGCTGGATCTCAGCTTCACCAAGATCATCGCGCCCTTCGCCGGGCGGATTCAGCAGGAAAGGATCGACGTCGGCAACCTGGTCGAAAAACAGCGGGATATCTTGACCACGCTGGTTCAGATGGACCCCATTTACGTGGTCTTCAACATAAGCCGCAGGGAGGTCTATCGGGTTCAGCTGCTGACGCGCAAGGGCTGGGCCTATCCGGTCGAAAAGATGCCGGTCGAGATCGTGCTGCCCGACGGGACCCCCTATGGCACCAAGGGCAATTTGAACTTCGTCAGCTTCGTGATCGACCCGACCACGGACAGTCTCGACGCGCGGGGCGTTTTCGCCAATCCGCGGAGTTCGGAACTGGGCGGATTCGACCTCATCCCGGGCCAATACGTGCCCGTCAAGGTGACCGTCGGCGAGATTCCCGACGCGCTCGTCATTCCGCAGGTGGCCCTCGTCGAAACCCAGGCCGGCAAGCATGTCTACGTTGTCGGGGACGACAACAAGGTCGAGAGCCGCAAGGTGGAAACCGGCGAGGACTACGACCAGAAGTGGGTGGTCACGAAGGGTCTGAAGAAGGGCGAGAGGATCATCGTCGAGGGACTGCAAAAGGTTCGCCCGGGGATCGCCGTCAAACCGAAGGCGGCGGGCGAGGCCCCGGCCGCGGAGTCCTAGCCCGGCCTATGGGTTGGCAAGAGCAAGGGCCGTGGCGAGACGGAAAAGGATTGTCCCTGGTCGTGGGACGGACAGCGGCAGACGGCCCCGGAGGGTTTGATATCCGCTTGGGTACGTAGACTGGTAGCGATACGAAAGCGATAGGGGGCTTTGCTGGGACGCCATGTGGGATAACGTCGCTTCGAAACGGGCCGGCGGACTTCGCGACCTTGGTCCGAATGCCCGCGGCATCGGCCGGATGGGGGCTCTCTGTTCGGCGATGATCGTCGCTGTCCTCTTCGGCGCAGCGGGTTGTACGAAGGTCGGGCCGGATTTCGAGCCGCTGACGGCGCCGAAGTCCGAGCAATGGATCGACGAGAAAGACGGACGGGTTAAGACGGACCAAGCCGACTATACGACTTGGTGGGAGGTCTTCGAAGACCCGATTCTCAACCGGTTGATCGACACCGCCTACCGGCAGAACCTGGACCTGCTGACCGCCGGACTGCGCGTTCTCGAATCGAGGGCGCAGCTCGGGATCGCCATCGGCGAACAATATCCGCAAACCCAGGAGGTACAGGGCTCCTTTACCCATGAAAAACTGAGCAAGAATGCACCGAACGGCGCTGGGGCGGATCGAAATTTCGATAACGTCTCCGTGGGGCTGGATGCGTCATGGGAGATCGATTTCTGGGGACGTTTCCAGCGCGGCATCGAGTCGGCCGATTCGGCGCTGGGCTCCACGGTCGCGGACTATGACGACGTCATCGTTATCCTGACGGCGGAGGTCGCCGCCACCTATGTCCAGGTCCGCGAGTTCGAAGAGCGCATCAGGCTGGTGCGCCGGAACACCGAACTCCAGGAGCGCGCGTTCAATCTGACCCGACAACGCTTTCGCGCCGGCGTCGTCAGCGAGCTCGATGTTCAGCAGGCACGGGCTCTGTTGGAGGACACCCGCTCGCTCGTTCCCCAGCTCGAGACGGACCAGCGGCAAGCCGAGAATGCCCTGGGCACGCTGCTCGGCATAACGCCAATGGAGATACGCAAGATCCTGGCCCCCGACGCGCCGATCCCCAAGGCGCCCAAGGAGGTGGCCGTGGGAGTCCCGGCCGACCTGCTGCGACGCCGGCCGGACATCCGCCAGGCGGAATTGAATGCGGCCGCACAGAGCGCCAGAATCGGAGTCGCGAAAGCCGACCTCTTCCCGCGCGTCAGCTTGGCCGGCTTCGTGGGATTCCAGACGACGGGGTCCACCGACGTCCGGTCCAACAATGCCAAGTTGAGCGACCTGTTCACCGGGGACAGCTTCGTCGGGTCCTTTGGGCCGTCCATCAGCTTGCCTTTCTTCAACTATGGCCGCATCACCAATAACGTGCGGGTGCAAGACGCGCGCTTTCAGCAGCTGGTTGCCGACTATCAGAACACGGTTCTGAGCGCCTATCAGGAGGTCGAGGACGGCCTCGTCGGATTCTTGAAGGCCCAGGAAGTGGCCGAGTTTCTCGCAAGGAGCGCCAAGGCAAGCGCAAGAGCGGTCGAGTTGTCGGTCATTCAATATCGCGAGGGGGTCTCCACCTACATCCGCGTGCTCACGGCCCAGCAGGACCTGCTGGAGCGCCAGGACCGGCTGGCCCAGGCACAGAGCCTGATCGCCCAGAACCTGATCGCCACCTACCGAGCGCTCGGCGGCGGCTGGCAGTCCCGCGACGCCAACGAGGTCGTGCCGGACAACGTTCTCGAGGATATGCGCGAGCGGACGGACTGGGGTGGCATCATACCGCCCGACGACCTGCAAGAGGCCCCGGGTTCGGCCGACGACGTGAAGAAGATCGATACCATCTTCAGGAGGCCGGATTTCTAAAGCGCCACGTAGTCGATCGGTTATGCCGGTCGAGGCGGCCTGCCACCGGCCGCATGGGATGCTTGCGGCTGGCGGCTGAACCGGTCCGACCGCGGCGGGCGTGGCAAGGGCAGGCTCCAAGGCCAGCAGCCAGTGCACAAAGGTTGCGCTGAATCAATGATTCCACGACGGCGACGTCCAAAATGTGGGACGCGGCTCAGCATTGACGGCGAAGCATCGGGCAAAAGGAGCGACGATCATGTGCCGGTGGTTAGGTTATTCAGGAGCACCCCTCTACCTCGACGAACTGATCTTGAAGCCTGAACATTCCCTCATCGATCAGAGCCTCGAGTCCCGTGCCGGGGCGACGACCACAAATGGCGACGGGTTTGGGATCGGGTGGTATGGCGATAGAGAGACCCCGGGTGTTTACAAGGACGTCCAACCCGCTTGGAACGACAGCAACCTTCGGGACCTGGCGGCCCACATCGAATCGCCCCTGTTTCTCGCGCACATACGCGCGGCGACCGGCTCCGCGGTCCAGCAGACCAACTGCCACCCGTTTCGCCACCAGAAGTGGCTTTTCGTCCACAACGGTCTGATCCGCGGCTTCGACAGGGTCAAGCGGGATCTGGCCATTGCCGTTGCGCCTGAGCTCTATCCCATGATCATGGGAAGCACCGATTCGGAATTCATGTTCTATCTCGCCCAGACCTTCGGCATGGAGGAGAGCCCTCTGGCCGGACTCGAGCGGATGGTGGGCTTTGTCGAAAAGATCTGCGCGGAACACGGGATTGAAGATCCGGTCCAGCTGAGCGCCGGGCTGAGCGACGGCGAGCGTTTGCTGGCGGTCCGCTATTCTACGGAACGGCGTTCGCGAACCCTGTTCCACAGCAGGAGCATGCAGGCGTTGCAGGAAATCAACCCGGACCTGAAGCGGTTTTCGCTGGATGCCCGCGCGGTCGTCTCCGAACCGCTTTCCAATCTCACCGATGCATGGGAGGAGATCCCGGAATCCACGGCGGTCGTCATATTCCGCGGCGAGGTCGAGAGACAGGCATTCGAGCCGAGGCTTCCCGTTTGAGGTCGACGTTCCGCCCACGACGGCCGAGGCCCGAGGCGACCTCTCACGTCCCGTCCCGGCGAGACGTCGCCGCAAGCGAGGGTCGGCCTTCTGGTCAAGTGCGTTAGTTTGGCCCCCGAGCGCAGACAATCGCGTGTCCCGGCCGGCGGGCGACGAACATATACTTCACCAGAAGAGCGGCGCGACGAGGCCGCCAAGCCAAGACTTCACAGTGCCGTCCAGGGCCGGACGCTGCACCTCCAGCAGCAGGGCTGCTGCCCAAACCCGCCCAGCAAGCAGGAGGAGCAGGAGATAGGCGAGACCAAGTGCGACGGTGATACGATGGCCGTAGGGTGAGCGCAGCAGCGAGACCAACGGCCCCAGATAGATCGACATCGCCCAGGCGATACCGCCGGCAAGGTGGATCGCGCCGATGACCAGGGCGTACATCCGGGCCTCCTGCGGGTCCGGCAGCTGCACTTGGTCGAGCTCGGACATGAAGGCGCCGAAGAAGCCGGCCACGGTCTGGGCCAGGGCCAGGTACATCAGCAGGTCGCCGGCCAGGAGAGACCAGTGGTTGCAGGTACCCTCCCGATCCAAGGCATTGGAGGCGATAAAGCAGACCATGGCCACAAACGACAAGGCCAGACCCAGGAACAGGGCCGCGGCGGCGGAAAGGTAGAAGGCTTGCGCGAGGCCCGGCAGCTTGATGCCGCCGCCCAGGATCCGCAGCTCGTTAATCTGAAAGGTAATGATCGCGAGGTTGAAGCCCAGGATCGTGAGCCGCGCCCGCATCACGTTGACGGCGACACGGACCGGTTCGTGAGTCTTTGCCATCAGGACCGCTCCCGCTCAATCCGCGGGCCGCATCGCCGGGAGACGATGCGGCCCGCAGGGACGCGCGAAGGCCAGTTGAAGCCTCAGGACAGGATCATGGCGACGTAGCCGCCGATCAGGGCCAGGACCGTCGTCATGGCATAGGTCACCGGATAGGGGACCGCCGCCACCGCACTATTCGATTCGGCACAGATCGCGTTCAGGCCGGGCGTGCTGTTGCGCGCCCCGGTCGTCGCGCCAGCGGCGATGATCGAGTTCAGCTTGAACACTTTGATGCCGATCACGAAGGCCACAAATGGCGGCACGAGGGCCGCCAGCGTGCCGATGATCGCGATCCAGACCACGGTCAGTCCCTGGAAGCTGTCGATGACCTTCGGGCCGACGTTGGCCGCCAGCACGGCGACGAACATGTTGAGCCCGATGTCCTGCAGGAAGCTGCGGGCGCCTTCGTCGACCGGCCCGCCGAACTCCGGATTCCGGCTGCGGAAGTAGCTGACGAAGATACCCGCCAGCAGACAGCCGGCCGAGGTGCCGAGCGCGAAAGGAATACCGCCGACCGTCACGCTGAGGACGCCGACGAGGTAGCCGATGACCATTGCGATCGCCAGGTACATCACCTCGGTCACCGCGCTGTCGAGGATCGGGCGGCCGCCGACCAGCTTGGCCGCGCGGTGGATGGACCATTCGGGACCCACGATCCGCGCGACGTCCCCGAACTCGACGACCGTCTGCGGTCCGATCGGCAGCTGCTGGCCCTGCCGGAATAGAGCCTTGAGCTGCAGTCCGAAGCCGACCAGTCGATGCATTTCCTCCACGGTATGGCCGCTCATCTCCCGCGACCCGATGCGCAGGTCGGCGGCCTCGAGCTGGATGTTGCGGGCGACTGGATCGTCCACTTCCGGACCAACCTTTTCCTGTGCCCTCAGGATCAGTCTGTCGACGTCGGAGCGCACGGCGATGACGTCGCCCTTCTGTATGGTCGGATTCTCCGCCGGCTCGATCACCGTACCGTCGCGTACGACGCGCAGGACCGGCGCATCCGGATGCTCCTCGAAAAGCTGCTCGATGGTCTTGCCGGCGACCTCGTCGTGCTCGACCCGGTAGGCGCGGATGTCGAGCGGCGAAAAGCCGAGCGTCAGGGAGCCGGCGGCGCCGGGGACCGCTTCGGTCGCGCCGCCGCTCATCGCCTCTTCCGCCTCCTTGGCATCTTCGACCGCGTTGCGTCCGAACATCTGCGGCAGGTATCTGATGAGGAGAATGATGCCGACGCTGGAGAGGATGTAGCTGATCGCATAGCCGGCGGCGATGTTGGCGCCGATCTGGTCGGCCGTGATTCCCTGAGGCGGGGTATAGGCGCCGCTTTGAAGAGCCGAGGTGGCGACGCCGATGACCGCGGTGATGGTGTAGCTGCCGGAGATGATCCCCGGGGCAAAGCCGGGATCGAGCCCGACCAGCTTGACTCCGCCGACCGCGATGATCCAGTTGAGCGCCCAGACCGTGATGCCGATGACGACGAACGCCAGGCCGCCCGATCTCAGGCCGGAGAAGAACTGCGGACCGACCTTGAGCCCGAGGGCGTACATGAACAGCAGGAGGAAGATCGTCGAGACCAGGCCCGGGATCTTGTAGGTGATGTCGAAGCCCAATTTCGCGATGATCGCGATCACGACGCCGGTCAACAGGGTCCCGGCGGTCGAACCCAACGAAATTCCCCCCAAGCGCACCTTGCCGAGCGGATAGCCGATCGCCAGCGCCAGGAGCAGGAAGACGAACTTCTGCTTGTCGAGCAGCTCGAAGAAGCCGTGCAGGCCGCCTTCGACCG
>CAMYMY010000220.1 GCA_947259625.1 uncultured Kiloniellales bacterium
CGCCCTCGTCCAGGGTCAGGTCGACGCCGTCGACCGCCCGGAACGGCCCGCGCGCGGTCGGGAACTCGACGGAGAGGTCGCGGATCTCGAGCAGCGCCACCTGGTCAGCTCCGCTTCAGCTTGGGGTCGAGCGCGTCGCGCAGCCCGTCGCCCATGAGGTTGAAGGCGAGCACGGTGATCAGGATCGCCAGTCCCGGGAAAGTCACCACCCACCAGGCGCGCAGGATGAACTCGCGGGCGTCGGCCAGCATGGCGCCCCATTCGGGGGTCGGCGGCTGGGCGCCGACGCCGAGGAAGCCGAGCGCGGCGGCGTCCAGCACCGCCGAGGAGAAGCCGAGCGTCGCCTGGACGATCAGGGGCGGCATGCAGTTCGGCAGCACGGTGATCAGCATCAGCCGGAACAGGCCGGCGCCGCTGACCCGGCTCGCCGTCACGTAGTCCTTGGACAGCTCGGTCATCGCCGAGGCGCGGGCCAGGCGCACGTAGTGCGGCACATAGACCACGGCGACCGCGATCATGGCGTTGACCAGCCCCGGCCCTAGGATCGCCACGATAACCAGGGCGAGCAGCAGCGAGGGCACCGCCAGTATGACGTCCATCAGGCGCATGATCAGCGCGTCGGCCGCGGTGCGGAAGAAGGCCGCGAGGAGGCCCAGCGAGATGCCGACCGAGAGCGACAGGGTGACCGCGATGCAGCCGATCAGCAGCGAGAGGCGCGAGCCGTGGATGATGCGCGAGAGCATGTCGCGGCCCGTGGCGTCGGTGCCCAGGACGAACTCGAAGCTGCCGCCCTCCTGCCAGACCGGCGGCTGAAGGAACGCGTCGCGGTACTGCTCGAAGGGCGAATGGGGCGCGACGACGTCCGCGAAGGCCGCCAGGAAGATCAGCAGAAGCACCACGGCGAGACCCGCCACGGCGCCCTTGTTCTCCCGGAAATAGTGCCAGAACTCCCGGAGCGGCCCGGGCGGCGCCTGGCTGTTGCGGAGGGGTTCGGCAATGCTCGTCATCGCCTCACCTCGCGTGCCGGATGCGCGGGTTGATCAGGCCGTAGAGCAGGTCCACGATAAGGTTGACCGTCATGACCAGCAGCGCGATCAGCAGCAGGCCGCCCTGGACCGAGGGATAGTCGCGCCGGCTGATCGAATCGACCAGCCACTTGCCGATGCCCGGCCAGGCGAAGATCGTCTCGGTCAGGATGGCGCCGGCCAGCAGCACGCCGATCTGCAGGCCGATCACCGTGACCACGGGGATGAGCGCGTTGCGGAGCGCGTGCAGGCCGATCACGCGGCCCGGCGGCAGGCCCTTGGCCCGCGCCGTGCGCACGTAGTCCTCGTTCAGCACCTCGAGCATGGCCGAGCGGGTCTGGCGCGCGATCACCGCCATGGGAATCGTGCCCAGCGCCACTGTCGGCAGGATCAGGTGGCTGAGCGCCGAGCGGAACGCGCCTTCCTCGTCCGACAGCAGGGTGTCGATCAGCATCAGGCCGGTGACCGGCTCGACATAGAAGAGCACGTCGATGCGCCCCGAGACCGGCGTCCACTTGAGGACGCCCGAGAAGAAGATGATCAGCAGCAGGGCCCACCAGAAGATCGGCATGGAAAAGCCGGTCAGCGACAGGGTCATGGAGGCGTGGTCGAAGACCGTGCCGCGCTTCACGCCCGCCAGGATGCCGATCGGCAGGCCGATCAGCACCGCGAAGGTGAGCGCGAAGATCGACAGCTCGAGCGTCGCCGGGAACAGCTCGAGGAACTCCAGGAAGACCGGCTGCTTGGTGACGATCGAACGGCCCAGGTCGCCCTGCAGCACGTCGCCCAGAAAATCGAAATACTGCACGTACCAGGGCAGGTCGAGGCCCATCTCGTGGAGCAGATAGGCGTGGCGCTCGGGATCGATGCCGCGCTCGCCGATCAGGAGCTCGATCGGATCGCCCGGCACCAACCGGATGAACGAGAACGCGATCACCGTGACCCCGAGGAAGGTCGGGATCAGCAGGCCGAGCCGCGAGAGGATGAAGCGCAGCATCAGGCGGCCAAGACCCGGGCAGCGCACACCCCGAGCGCACTCGCGTCGTAAACCATCGCTGCTGCCGCCCCCTTCCCGTCGCGTCCCTGCCCCATACTAAACCTTTGCAAGGAAATCAATCCAGTGGGGATTTGCGGGGATCAATTTCGAGGACATGGCTGTATCCTTGAATATCTTGGATTGGTGAGGGACTCTTTCGGATGAGATGCTTTGTTCCAATTTTCCTTTCCATTTTCAGCCTCTGGACGCCTACGGGGGAAGGCCTTGCCGCTGAGGAGGTGAGTGGTGAGGAAAGAGAGCGGAGCGCGGCTCGCGGTTTCATGTCGCATGAAACCGGCACGTTTGTTCAATTATTCGGCTGCGTAATGCCCCTTCCCCCTGGCTATGTCCTAAGAGCGGATGCAGAGCCCTTCTTTTTCTATTTGAGAGAGGGAATAGGGAACCTATGGATAGGCGAATACGAGGTTCCGGAGCCGTCAAAGTTCGAGGTCGTACGCGAGGCACGAATTGCAAAAAAGCAAAAAAGGGACAGTAGAGCCACTTGCAAAATTCCCAGCAAAAAGACTAGCAAAGCAACAATGAGATCGAGAGGGACTCGAGTGCGAATCATCATTGCGCCAGCGGACCGGCGCCTGGAAACCTTCTTCGGCGACGGGGACTACCGCGCCTATATCGACCTCCTGGCCGAGTACTGCGGCAAAGCAGGCGTCGCGGTCTGGGCCTACTGCCTGATGCCGAACCACGTGCACCTGGTCCTGGTGCCGGAGGACGCCGACGGCCTGCGCCGGGCCTTGGGCGAGGCGCACCGGCGCTACACGCGGCGCGTCAACTTCCGCGAGGGCTGGCGCGGCCACCTGTGGCAGGAGCGCTTCCATTCCTTCGCCATGGACGAGGGCCATCTGCTGGCCGCGGCGCGCTATGTCGAGCTCAACCCGGTGCGCGCGAAGCTCAAGCGCCGGGCGCGGGACTGGCGCTGGTCGAGCGCGCGGGCGCACCTGGCGGGCCGCGACGACGCCCTGGTCCAGGTCGCGCCACTCTTGGAACTCGTGCCCGATTGGCGGGCCTTCCTGGCCGGCGGCCTGGAGGAGGACGCGCTGGAGACGATCCGCCGCCACGCCCGCACCGGCCGGCCGCTCGGCACCGCGGCCTTCCTCGAGGGCCTCGAGGCACGCCTCGGCCGTGCCCTCAGGCCCGGCAAACGCGGGCGAAAGCCCAAAGCCCCCGCCTGAGCCCGGAAAAAAGTAAACTGTTGTCTAATCGGATTTTTGCTCGGTGTCATTTTTCCTGCCTTTTTTTGTCTCCGCCGGGGCATGGTTGTCTGCGTGGTCGCGCCGATGGTCTTTGGGAGACCGTGATGGCCTCGGGCGCCACAGGATGGTGGCCGTGAGGGCGAGGCGTCTTTTGGTCCCCAACGCGGTCGCGTGAGCGCCGCCACAGTTTAGGCAAGATCGCCTCGGCCCCGTCCCGGCAGGGACCTCGGTGTGATGTGTTGCTCTCCAGGTGTAGGATCTGTTTGTCTGCGGGTCAGGCGGCCTGGGGCGCCGCCTGGGATGGCTGCCAGTGGAAGTTGCTGCCATCGCGCCACAGGCAGTAGAGGATCATGGCGAGCTTGCGGGCAACCGCGACGCGGGCGTGCTTGGCGCCTTTGGCCTGCTGCAGTGCGAGGCCCCAGCGCTTCAGGGCACAGGGCCGCTTCAGGCGTCCGAGCAGGGAATTGGCCGCCTCGTAGAGGGCGTGGCGCAACATGGCGTCGCCGCGCTTGGTGATCCGGCCCTTGAGGCGCAGCTCGCCCGACTCGTCGAGCCGCGGTACCAGGCCGGCATAGGCGGCCACCTGCGCGGCCCTGGCAAAGCGCCCGGGCTCCTCGATCGTCGCCATGAAGGTCAGGGCCGTGATCGGCCCGACGCCTGGCGCCGACATCAGGCGCCGGCACAGCCGGTCGTCCGCCACGCGGGCCTCGAGCCGACGCTCCAGGGCATCGAGCTCGCTCCCGAGGACAGCCAGCGCCGCACGCAGGGGCGCGACCAGCGCCGCCAGCTCCGGCTCATCGGCCAGCAGCACCGCCAGCCTGGCCTCGCGCCGCGCCGGCGTCGTCACCGCGCCGAGCTTGAGCCCGAAGGTCTTCAACGTGCCGCGCAGCTGATTGACCAGCCCGCCACGCGCCTTGACCAGCTGCCCGCGCACCTTCAAGAAGCTCCGGTCCAGGCGGCTCGAGTGAGCCTTGACCCGGACCTCCCGGTACCAGCCCGTGCGCGCCAGTTGCCCTAGGCCCTCCGCGTCCAGCGCGTCGCTCTTGGCACCCCGCGCGGACAGCGCCCCCTTGGCCTGGCGCGCGCAGATACAGATCACCGGCAGGCCGCGCCCGCGCAGCTCCGAGACCAGCCAGTTCGACAGCGGACCGCTCTCGATCACGGCCCGCACAAGGCCCGGCGCGTGACGCCGCAAGGCCCGCGCGAGCGCATCAACATCGCTCGCCACCCGGCCACGCCACACCACGCCGCCAGCCCCATCCATCACGCACAGATGCGTCTGCTTGTCCGAAACGTCCAGTCCAGCGTATGTTTCCAACATGGTCGCTCTCCTCTCTCTGATATGAGGTGGCCCAAACCAACCTCGAGACATCATCGGGAGAGCGACCATACCCCGATTACGCCATGTCCCCGAATTTCCGATCCAACAGGCGTCACGGATCGCATTGGATGGCGGCGTTACTTGCCGTACCTTGGCTGGTATCTGTAGCGCGCCCACCGCTGTTCCACGCAGGCGGCGAACTGCTTCGAGCCCTCCGCGTGCCCCGCTGCCTTGCACTCCGCTTCGAAGCGGTTTTCCGTGACGGCCTCGTTGCCACACGAAGCGAGCAGCGCCAGGCAGACACCAGCCATGACCGCGCACCGCAGGCCGGTATTTGTCGCCATGTGACTCCTCCATTCCCTATCGGCCCCTGCATAGCATAACCGAACTCCGGGGACACGGCCCGCGACAAGAGGATTCAAACGCGAAGCGGGAGTCAGATCCTGTGCAGACAGGGGCGACGGCGACGAGGGCGATTTTCCTTGGCTCTGCCTTGGTGCGGAGGCGGTCCCGGAAGGGCGAGATCCGGGTTGAACGCGGCCCGCTCTACCTTGCACCCCGGGCATGGCGGCCATGCCGGATTCGCGGGTGCAAAATACTTGCAATTCATTGAGCTAGATCATTTATTAGAGAAAGCTAATATACTATAATGGCTTCTATCGATAAGGCGTTTCCCGGCTGGGAGATGCAACTGACAGTAGACAACAGATCTCTGGGTGTCGCAGATGCTGTCGTTTGATTCCACTGGGAAAATCCTGTTCGCCGCCGTGCTCGTGCTGTTCGCCGCCCCGTCGGCGGGTCGGGCCGAGGCGCTCGATTCCTCCGTCTCAGCCTGCCTGCGCTGCCATGGCATGGAGACGCTCGCCTATCAGGACCGGGAAACCGGGCGCTTGGTCGACCTGCATGTGGAGAAGACCGCGTTCCGGGCCTCGAACCACGGCGAACGGCGCTGCCTGGACTGCCACAAGGAAGACGGCTTCGAAAAATACCCCCATACGGACAAGGCCAAGGACCAGACCCTGCACTGCCTGAACTGCCACGACGACCCCGAGAACCCGAAGTTCAAGAAATACCGGTTCAAGGAGGTCGAGGCCCAGTTCCAAAAGAGCATCCATTTCGAGAAGCACGGCAAGAAATTCACCTGCTTCTCCTGCCACGAGCCGCACGCCTTCGAGGTCGCCAAGAACAAGGAGACCACGGCCGAGGTCATCGTTCAGGACAACGGCATGTGCCTGAACTGCCACCGCTCGCCGGCGCGCTTCGCCAGCCTGACTGACCGCAAGTTTCCCGACCTGGAGAGTTCGCATGCCTGGCTGCCGAACACGGAACGCCACTGGGCCAAGGCGCGCTGCGTGGAGTGCCACACGCCGCACGGCGAGCGCATCTCCCACGAGATCCTCGGCGCCAAGAAGGCCGAGCGCAACTGCGTCGAGTGCCACAGCCGGGATTCCATCCTGTTGACCCAGCTCTACAAGCACCGCGCCAGCGAATCGCGCGAGAAGCTGGGCTTCGTCAACGCCGCCGTGCTGAACGACGCCTACATCATCGGCGCCACGCGGAACCGCTTCCTGGACTGGCTCGGCTTCGGGCTGGTCGGGTTCGTCTCCGCCGGTGTCTTCGGGCACGGCCTGGGCCGCTGGGTCGCGGGCCGCAGGCGCAATGGAGACGGGCGCAACGGTGGCGGGCGCAACGGGAGTCGAGAAGATGGCTGAGCGAAGCTACGTGGTTCCCCTTTGGCTGCGTCTCTGGCACTGGACGAACGCGCTGCTGTTCCTCACCCTGCTGGTGACCGGCGTGAGCCTGCACTTCGCGACCCCGGAAAGCCCCTTGATCCCCTTCGCCACCGCGCGCGCGGTCCACAACGTCGCGGGCATCGCTCTCAGCATCCTCTATGGCGCGCTGATCGTCGCCAATGTCTTCAGCGGCAACGGGCGGCAGTTCCTGCCGCGGCTGAGCGGATTTCCCGAGCGCCTGAAACGCCAGCAGGCCTTCTACGCCTCGGGCATCTTCAAGGGGGACGCGCGCCCCTTTCCGATGACGCCCGAACAAAAGTTCAACCCCTTGCAGCAGATCGCCTATCTGGGCGTGGTCTACGGCGCCATGCCGGTGCTGATCGTAAGCGGGTTCCTGTTCATGTTCCCGGAACTCGCGCCCGATCGCCTGCTGGGGATGGGCGGCCTCTGGCCGATCGCCGTCCTTCACTATCTGATCGGCCTTTTCCTGACCGTCTTTCTGATCGGCCACGTCTACATGGCGACGGCCGGCGAAACGGTCCTCAGCGAAATCAAGATGATGATCACGGGATGGCACACCGCGCAGGGTGCCCACGAACCCGACGTTTCCAAGGAGCAGAGCAATGCGTGACGCCCTCAAGAAATTCGCCGGACGCAATACGGCACGGTTGCGCGACGCACTCAGGAAATTCGCCGGACGCAAGACGGGGCGTACCGGCCTCGTCGTCCTCGGACTGCTCGTCCTGGGCGGCGCGTTCTGGACCTGGGGCTATCCGGCGGCCTTCGAGGCCTACACCGGCGTCGTCAACGCGCCCTTGACCTACGAGACCAGCACACGGCTTTCCGAGCGCGAGTTCGAAGCCGCCGCCCGCACGGTGACCGGGCAGGCGCGCCTCGCGCGCGCCCAGGCCGCCACGGCGGAGGAGAAGGACGCCTTCGCGCGGCGGGTCAAGGCGGACATGCTGCTGAAGACCCGCTCCTTTCTGCGCGAATCCGACTTTCCCCACATCAAGTATTTCCGCCAGGCCGGGATCCGCCGCTACGAAGGCCCCAGCACCTGCCTGACCTGCCACGAGACCATGCATGTCTCCGACGGCAACGGAACGCGGAAGGAAGTGGATACCCTCGACGACGTGCTCTCCACGGTGCACTACAAGTTCCAGTCCACGGACCAGGGCTTCTCGACCTACGGCTACGATGGCCGCGAGGTGAACGGCGAGGGCACACGGGCCATTCCGGTCGGCAAGATCGACCGGGCCTGCGGCATCCCCGGCTCGTTCTCCTGGACCGGCTGGGCCCAGCTGGTCGAGACCAAGCCGGCGCACGCCAATGGCGAGGGCGAGGTCGAGATGCGTTCGGAAGGCTGCGGCCAGTGCCACATCGGCGGCGGCTACCATCCGGCCACCGAGCTGATGATGCCGATCGGCGACGTGCCCGAGGAGGTCAAGGAGGGCGTCGACTGCCTGATCTGCCATGCCAAGGGCTACGACATGAACCAGCGCTACGTGATCGAGGACGAGCACGGCCTGCGCTGGAACCAGGACCGCTCGCTCGAGACCGCCATGACCGTCGGCCAGCCGAGCACGGACAACTGCCTGCTGTGCCACCAGCACAACCTGGGCGGCGACCTCGAGGACGTGCCCCAGGCCAACGCCGCCAACAAGAACCTCGGCTACCAGGCCAAGCGCCTGCTGCATCCCGGCGCCAAGCGCGCCAGCTCCTTCACCCCGGCGACCGACGTCCACGCCAAGGCGGGCATCGGCTGCACCGACTGCCACGTGCCGGAGGGCCACCGGGTGCCGCGCGGCGTCAAGGGCGTCGACCTGGTCGCCAACGACCTGCCGGGCAAGGTGGTCGAGTGCGAGAACTGCCATACCTCGGCGCCGCACCTGAAGGCCGACGACCGGGTCATCCTCAACGGCCACATCGCGCGCCTGGCCTGCGAGACCTGCCACATCACCCACCTGCGCGAGGACAACGTGGTCCTGCGCGACTGGATCCATCCGATCTGGAACGAGGAAGAAGGCGTCTACCTCTTCACCGACGTGCTGCATTCCGGCAAGGCGGGCGAGGGCTTCACCTTCCTCTGGTTCAACGGCAACGGCACCTTCCTGGCCAACGCGCTGGGCGACAATCCCCTGGGCGGCACGGACTACAACCCGCTGATGAACCAGCTGGTCAGGATCGACAACCCCGAGGCCGTCGCCGAGATCAGGCGCAACGCGATCAGGATCAAGGAGCACTATCCGGACCTCGACGTGGACGCCTACGTCAAGGCGGCCACCGACACGCTCGCGCCGCTGACGCCCGAGATGCGGGCCAAGCGCGCTGAGATGATCGAGCGGAACCTGCGTCGGGTCATGACCAAGGACAAGAGCCGCATCTACCCCTTCAAGGTCTTCAACGCGCTCATGTGGGAGGACATGGCCAACCAGGGACCCTTCGGCGCCATGATCCTGCCCT
>CAMYMY010000221.1 GCA_947259625.1 uncultured Kiloniellales bacterium
TCCGACCTCGGCCGAGGTCGTGCCGCAGCTCCCGTCTGCCATGGCCGCGCCCGGTCCGGAGGACATCGAGGCGGTGCTGGAGCTGCTGGCCCGGTCCGAGCGGCCGCTGCTGATCGCCGGCGGCAGGCTGGGCGCGCCGGCCGGCCGGGCCGCGCTGCTGAAGGCCGCCGAGGCGCAGGATCTGGCTGTGGCGCTGTCGTTCAAGCGGCAGGACCATTTTCCGAACGACCATCCGAACTTCGCGGGCTACCTCGGCTTCAAGGTGCCGCGCCCGCAGGTCGAGGCCCTGGGCGAGGCGGACCTCGTCCTGGCCGTCGGCACGCGCCTGACCGACGTCACCACGCAGGGCTACAGGCTGCCGCGCGCGCCGCTGCCCGATCAGCCGCTGGTCCACGTCTATCCCGATCCGGCCAGGATCGGCGCGGTGTTCCGCACGACGATCGGCCTGCCGGTCGATCCGGTCGCCTTCCTGGACCGCCTGGCCGAGCGGCCGACGCCGGCCGTGGCGGCCCGCAAGGCGTGGCTCTCATCGCTCCACGACAGGGCGCGGAAGCTGGCGGCCTACACGCCTCTGCCGATGGCCGACGGTGTGAACTTCGGCGCTCTGGTCGATGTCCTCGGCCGCAAGGCCGCGCCGGATGCCGTGATCGTCCTGGACGCCGGCAATTTCTCGAGCTGGGTCCACCGCCACTGGCCGTGGCAGCCGGACAACCTGATCCTCGGCACGGTCGGGGGGGCCATGGGGCTCGGCATACCGGGCGCGGTGGCCGCGGCCCTGCGCCTGCCCAACCGGCAGGTCCTGAGCTTCGTGGGCGACGGCGGCATGCTGATGACCGGCGGCGAGCTGGCGACCGCCATGCAACAGGGCCTGCCGCTCAAGGTCTTCGTTTCCAACAACCGCAGCTACGGCACGATCCGCCTGCATCAGGAGCGCGACTATCCGGGCCGGGTGAGCGCGACCGAGCTGGCCAATCCGGATTTCGCGCAGCTCGCCCGCGCCTTCGGCGCGACCGGCCTCGTCGTCGAGACAGAAGACGACATCGAGGACGCTGTGGCGGCCGCGCTGGCGGCCGACGGCGCCGTCATCGTCGACGTTCGCGCCAGCCTGGAGGCGATCTCGGCCTACACCACGATCGAGCAACTGCACGGGGCCGCCAGTCGCCCCAAGACATCGGAGTAAGGGGAGTTCATGCCATGACCGAGGCCTTCGTCTGCGATGCTATCCGAACCCCGATCGGCCGCTTCGGCGGGGCCTTGGCCCCGGTGCGCACCGACGATCTCGCCGCCCGCCCGATCACCGAGCTGATGGCGCGAAACCGGCAGGTCGACTGGGCGAAGCTGGACGACATCTACTACGGCTGCGCCAACCAGGCGGGCGAGGACAACCGCAACGTCGCCCGCATGGCGGCCCTGCTCGCCGGGATTCCCACCGGCGTGCCGGCCGCGACGGTCAACCGGCTGTGCGGCTCGGGCATGGAGGCCGTGACCCAGGCGGCGCGGGAAATTCGCTGCGGCGAGGCCGAGCTGGTCCTCGCCGGGGGTGTCGAGAGCATGTCGCGGGCGCCCTTCGTCATGGGCAAGGCCGAGACGGCCTTCTCGCGCAAGGCCGAGGTTTACGACACGACGATCGGCTGGCGCTTCGTCAACCCGCTCATGAAGCGGGAATACGGCGTCGACTCCATGCCCGAGACGGCCGAGAACGTCGCCGAGGACTATCAGATCTCGCGCGAGGACCAGGACCTCTTCGCCCTCGCCAGCCAGCAGAAGGCCGCGGCGGCCCATGGGCGCGGCCGCCTGGCCAAGGAGATCGCCCCGGTCGAGATCAAGCAGCGCAAGGGCGACCCGGTCGTGGTCGCGCAGGATGAGCACCCGCGCCCGGACACGACCCTCGAAATGCTCGCCAAGCTTCCCACGCCGTTCCGCAAGGAGGGCGGCAAGGTTACGGCGGGCAACGCCTCGGGCGTGAACGACGGCGCGGCGGCCATGCTCGTGGCCTCGGAGGCGACGGCCGCGGCCCACGGCCTCACGCCGAGGGCGCGCATCGTCGCGTCGGCGGCGGCCGGCGTGGAGCCGAGGGTCATGGGGATCGGGCCGGCACCGGCTACGGAGAAGGTCCTGGCCCGGGCCGGGCTGGCACTCGCGGCAATCGACGTGATCGAGATCAACGAGGCCTTTGCGGCGCAGGTGCTGGCGGTCCTGCGCCTGCTCGGTCTCGCCGACGACGACCCGCGGGTCAACCCCAACGGCGGCGCGATCGCTCTCGGCCACCCGCTCGGCGCCAGTGGCGCACGCCTGGTCGCGACCGCGACGCAGGAGCTGCACGAGAAGAACGCCCGCTACGCCCTCTGCACCGCCTGCATCGGGGTGGGGCAGGGCATCGCCGTGGTCCTCGAAAGGGTCTAGCGGCGCCGGATAGCCGCCGCCCTGACCACCAAGCCTGTCTTGACCTTCGAGGCGGTTTTCGATATTCTGTTCGAAAATTGGAATATAATTTTGTAAAGTGGAACTTTTGAAAGTTGTCGAACCTGGGGAAAGGGCGCGAAGATGAGCAAGGACGGCGGAATCCTTGCCCGCTACGCCTTGGTGCTCGAGACGCTCGCGGCCGCGCCGGAGGGCCTTTCGCTGATGGAGGTCGTGCAGGCCACCGGCCTGCCGCGCGGCACCGCGCACCGGCTGCTGGGCGCGCTGCGCGGCATCGGTTACATCGCGCCGCGCGACAGCCGCAAGATCTACGTACTCGGACCGCGCCTGCTCCGGCTGCTTCATCTGGGCGTGGCGCCGGCCGCCGTTTCTTCGCTGGTCCAGCCGATGCTCGAGGCGCTCGTGGCGCGCTTCAAGGAGACGGCCTTCGTCGCCAAGCTGGTCGGCGCGGACGTGAAATCGGTGGCGATGGTGGTGCCCGAGAGCGACGGCCAGTCCTTTGTCCAGCCGGGGCGCGTCATGCCGGTTCACGCGGCGGCCTCGGCCAAGGCGATCCTCGCCTTTCAGGACGAGGCGCTGATTGACGAAGTGCTGAGTCGGCCGCGCACCAGATACACGGAGAACACACGCGTGGAGGAGGCCGAGCTGCGCGCCGACCTGGAGCAGGTGCGCCGGCAGGGCTTCGCTCTCTGCGACGAGGAGCTGGACCCCGGCGTGCTCAGCTATGCCTGTCCGGTGCACCTTGAGGGGGCCGGGGTGCTCTACAGCATCGGCCTCGTGGGCCTGTCGCGGCGCCTGGGGGACCACCCGCAGAGCGAGGTCGTCGCCACCTTGCGGGCCGCCGCCGAGGCGTTCTCCAAGAGCCTGCCGAGCGGGCTACACCGGCCGGTGATCGGCGGGGTCCCGGCGGCCCCGGAAGAGCGGAGCGGCTGATGGCGACCGGCTGGCAGATCGGCATCGATATCGGCGGCACCTTCACCGACGTGGTCGCATTCCATCCCGGGAGCGGTGCCGTTTCCATGGCGAAGGTGCAAAGCCGTCCAGAGGATCCGCTGGCCGGGCTCCTGGCGGGGCTGGAGTCCGTCGGCGTCGCCTGGGAAGACGTCGACGATCTGGTCCACGGCACGACCATGGTCACCAATGCCATCGTCGAAGACCGGCTGGCCGAGGCGGCGCTGGTCGCCACCGAGGGCTTTGCCGACACGCTCGCCATCGGACGGCAGAACCGGCGCCACCTCTACCGCCTCGACCTGCCGCCCAAATCGCCGCCGCAGATCCCGGACGCCCTGCGCTTCGAGCTGCGCGAAAGGCTGGACTCTCGTGGCGAGGTCCTGACCGAGCTGAGCGAGGAGGCGATCGAGGATGCCGTCCGCAAGGTCGCCGCCAGCGGTGTGCAGTCCGTCGCCGTGTCGCTGCTTCACGCCTACGCCAATCCCGACCACGAGCAGAGGCTGGGCGCGAGCCTGCGCGAGGTGGTGCCCTACGTGGCCCTGTCGCACCGGGTCAACCCGGAGGCCCGGGAGTTCGAGCGCACCGCGACCACGGCCTTGAGCGCCGGGGTCATGCCACTCGCGGCCGGCTACCTGGACCGGCTGGAGGCGCGGCGGCCGGCGGCGAGCCGCCTGCACTTGTTCCATTCCGCCGGCGGCATGGTCGCGCCGGAGGTGCTCCGAGATTTTCCGGGCCGGCCGCCGGCGTTGCGGCCGCCGGCCGGATCGCCGCGGAGCTCGGCATCGACAACGCGATCAGCTTCGACATGGGCGGGACCACGACCGACGTCTGCCTGATCGTCGACGGCCGCGCCGAGATCCGCAGCGACCGCAACCTCGGCGAGCGGCCCCTGCGCATGCCCATGGTGGCGGTGGACTCGATCGGCGCCGGGGGCGGCTCGATCGCGCGCCTGGACCTGGGGACACTGCGCGTCGGCCCGGACAGCGCCGGGGCCGATCCGGGACCGGCCTGCTACGGTCGCGGCGGCACAGCCGCGACGGTCAGCGACGCCAACCTGATACTCGGCTACCTGGATGCCGATCGCCCCATCGGCGGGACGATACGCCTGGAGCGCGGCGCGGCGGAGCAGGCCCTGAAGCCACTCGCTGTTGAGATCGGTGTCGGAATTCCGGAACTAGCACTCGGCATCGTCCGGGTCGCTAATGCCAGCATGGCCCGGGCGCTGCGCCGCGTGACGGTGGAGCGCGGCATCGACGGGCGGCACTGCGCGCTGCTCGCCTTCGGCGGCGCCGGGCCCATGCATGCCGTCGAGCTGGCTCGCTCCTTCGGCATCCGCCGCGTGATCGTGCCGCAGTACTCCAGCGCGTTCTCGGCGCTGGGTTGCCTCACCGCCGAGATGAGCTATTCCCGGCAGCAGACCGTGCGCATGGCGAGCACCGAATGGGACGGACAGCGGCTTGGCCGGATCCGCGCGGCCATGATGGCGCAGCTCGCCGAGCCCTTCCAGGCCGCGGGGCAAGCCTCCCCGCTGGTCTCCGAGGTCGCCCTGGTGCGCTACAGCGGCCAGAGCTACGCCGTCGAGGTGTTCGACCCGGACCTCGGGAACCCGGAGCGGCTGGGCGCCGAATTCCAGGCCCGCCACGAGGCGCTCTACGGCTTTGCCACAGAGGAGCCCTGGGAGCTCGTGGCGCTTCGCCTCTCTCTGTCGGCGCCGCGGGAGCACCGGCCTGAAGGGGCCGGAGCCGGCGAGGGCGAAGCGGCGGGCCCGGCGCGCGAGACGCTCTGCTGGTTCGACGCCGGGGGACCGGTTCCGACCTCGCGCTACGAGCGCGACACGCTGGCCGAAGGCCGGCGCCTGACCGGGCCCGCGATTGTCGAGGACGCGTGGTCGACCGTGGTCCTGCCACCGGGGGCCACGCTCGAAGTCGACCGATCGGGGCATCTCCATATCGAGGTGGGGGAAGCGGCATGAACGCGGCCGTCGATCCCTTCACGCTCGAGGTGATCCGCAACGCGCTCTCGGCGATCGCCGAGGAGATGTCCCTTGTGGTCATGCGTTCGGCGCGCTCGCCGCTGCTGCGCGAGGCCGGCGACCTGTCCTCGGCCCTGACCGACGCCTCCGGCGAGCTGATCGCCCAGGGGCGCGACATCCCCATGCACATGGGCGTCATGAGCTTCACCGTGAAGGAGTTCCTGAAGCGGGTGCCGGCCGCGCGCCTCAGGCCCGGCGATGTCTGGTTCCTCAATTTGCCGGAGATCGGCGGCAACCACCTGCCGGACGTCAAGGCGATCCGCCCGGTCTTCGCGGAAGGCGCGCTGCAGGCCTTCGCGGTCAGCCTGGCGCACTGGGCCGATATCGGCGGGGCGGTGCCGGGCAGCTACGTGCCCAGTGCGACCGACGCCTGGCAGGAAGGTCTGCGCCTCTCGCCGCTGCGGCTGTTCTCGGCTGACGGACCCGAACGCGAGAAGCTCGACCTGGTGCTCGCCAATGTCCGCGGGGCCGACGAGCGCGAGGGCGACATCCTGGCCCAGATGGCCGCCTCGTGGGCGGCCGAGCAGCGCTTGCACGAGCTCTTCGCGCGCCACGGCACCGGGACCGTGCAGAGCGCGATCGCCGGGCTGCACGACCGGGCGGAAAGCCAGATGCGGGCGGCTCTGGCGCAGTTGCCCCAGGGCACTTGGGAAGGCGAGGACTGGCTCGACGACGACGGCGCGGGCGGCGAGCCGATCCCGATCCGCGTGCGCATCGAGCTGGCCGGCGACCACGCCGTGTTCGATTTCTCGGGTTCCGGCGACGCGGCGCGCGGGCCGGTCAACACCACGCCCTTCATCGCCGCCGCCTCGGTCTTCTATGCCGTCAAGGCGCTGGTCGGACCCGACATCCAGCCCAACGGCGGCTGCTACCGGCCGCTACAGGTGGTCACGCGACCCGGCTCGGTGCTTGAGCCGGGACCCGAGCGGCCGGTCGTTGGTGGCAATCACGAGACCTCGCAGCGAGTCGCCGACGCGATCTTCCGCGCGTTCGAGCCTGCCGTGCCCGAGCTGCTGACCGCCGGCGGGCCGACCACTTCCGGCCTGCTTCTGCTCGGCGGGCGGCGCGACGACGGCGCCTGGACGACGCTCTACGAGACCCACGGCGGCGGCGAGGGCGCACGCTGCGACCGCGACGGCATGCCGGTGATCCGGGTGCACATGTCCAACGTCATGAACACCCCGGCCGAGGTTATCGAGGCCGAGTATCCGATCCGCGTCGAGCGCCACGCGCTGCGGCGCGGCTCGGGCGGCGCCGGGACGCACCGCGGCGGCGACGGCCTGCACCGGGAATACCGCGTGCTGGCCGACGACATGTCGCTTACCAGCATGTTCGAGCGCGCGGTGGTGCCGCCTTACGGGCTACAGGGTGGCGAGGCGGGCGCGCCGTTCCGGGTCCGGATCATCACTGCTTTGGGCGAGACCTACACGCTCCCCGGCAAGGCCAATGTGCGGCTCGGCCGGGACGACCGGGTGATCGTCGATAGCTGCGGCGGCGGCGGCTACGGCCCGCCGGACGGCGCAAGCAACGAAAAGGAGGAAAGCGTTCCATGAGACTGGAAAACAAGAACGCCGTCGTCACAGGCGCGGCAAAGGGCATGGGGGCCGCCATCACCCTGACGCTGGCCCGCGAAGGGGCGGACGTATTGCTTACCGCCCGCTACACCGCGGCGCTGGAGGAGGTCGCCGGGCAGGTCCGCAAGCTGGGCCGGCGCGCGGAGGTCGTGGCGGCTGACGTCACCAACGAGACCCAGGTCAAGGCCATGGCCGAGAAGGCCAAGACCTTCTTCGACGGCCGCATCGACATCCTGGTCAACGTGGCCGGGGTCACCGGGCCGATCGAGACACCGGCCTGGGAGATCGAGGCCGACGACTTCAGCCACGTCATCGAGGCCAACATCCGCGGCACCTTCCTGCCGATCAAGTACGTGATCCCGACGATGGTCGCGCAGCGCAGCGGCAAGATCGTCAATATCGGCGGCACCTCTGGCCTGCGGGGCTACAAGTACCGCGCCGCCTACAGCTCGTCGAAGTGGGGCGTGCGCGGGCTGACCCGCACCGTCGCGCTCGACGCCGGAGAATACGGCATCAACGTCAACGTGGTTTGCCCGGGCATCGTACATACCCCGCGCATGGACAAGCTCTGCGAGGAGAAGGCGCGGGTACGCGGCTGGACATTCGACCAAGTTTACCAGGAATATGTCGAGGACATGGCGCTGAAGCGCGTGACCGAGCCGCAGGACATCGCCGACGCGGTGCTGTTCCTGGCCAGCGAGGACAGCCGCAACATGACGGGCCAGGAAATCGCGGTGGACGGCGGCTGGGACGTTTGAGCGCCGGATGGGAAGGGAGCCATGTTTGCGGAGTTCGATCTGGTCATGCCCGGCGACCTCGACGAGGCGCTGGACATCCTCGCCGAGGCGAGCGGCGACGGCGACGGCGACGCCGGGATCCTGCCGCTGGCCGGCGGCACCAATCTGGTCGTCGATCTGCGCGCCCGCCGGATACGCGCGGACAAGCTGGTCGGGCTCGGCAGGATCGCCGCGTTGCGCGGCATCGAACGGAGCAACGGCCGCGTCACCATCGGCGCCGGGACCACGCTGAGCGACATCCTGCGCGACCCCGGCATGGCGGAGGCCGCGCCCTCCCTGGTCGACTCCGCGCGGGTCTTCGCCGGGCAGATGGTGCGCAACACCGCCACGGTCGCCGGCAACGTCTGCTGCGGCTCGCCGGCGGCCGATACCGTGCCGCCGCTCTTGTCGCTGGACGCGGAGCTGACGCTCGCCGGCAGGGGCGGCAGCCGGGTCGTCCCCCTGGCCGATTTCTTCCTTGGTTACCAGGAGAACGAGCGCCGGCCCGGCGAGCTGGTCACAGGAATTTCCTGGGACGCGCCGAAGCCCAATGCAGCCAACCTGTTCTACAAGCTGGCGCGCCGCAAGGGCGACGCGATTACCGTGGTCGGCGTCGCCGTCACGGTCGCCGTCGAAGCGGGCAAGTGCACTACGGCGCGCATTGCGCTGGGCGCCGTCGCGCCCGTCGTGAAGCGGGCGCGAGAGGCCGAGGCCCTGCTGGAAGGCGAGGCCCTGACCCCGGAGCTGATCGAGGCGGCGGCGCGGCAGGCGGTCGAGGACTCGAGCCCGATCGACGACGTCCGCGCCTCGGCCGACTACCGCCGCCACAGCGTGCATGCCTTGACCCGCCGTCTGCTGTCGCAGGCCTGGGCGCAGGTTACAGAGGGAGGCTGAGCGCCATGCCCGAGAACAACACGATCACGCTGGAAATCAACGGGCGCAAGCGCGAGATTCCGGCGCCGCCCAATCAGACCCTGCTGGAGACCCTGCGGGAACACGGCTATTTCGAGGTCAAGAGCGGCTGCGAGAAGGGCGACTGCGGCGCCTGCGCCGTGCTGGTCGACGGCGAGGCCGTCGACAGCTGCCTGACCCTGACCGGGACGCTCGAGGGACGGGCGATCACGACCGTGGCCGGGCTGAAACGCGGCGAGGAGCTGCATCCGCTGCAGGCGGCCTTCGTGAAGCTCGGGTCCATACAGTGCGGCTACTGCACGCCGGGCCTGATCATGGCGGCGCAGTCCCTGCTCAACGAGACGCCGGAGCCGAGCGAGGAGGACATCCGCCTCGCCCTCAGCGGCAACCTCTGCCGCTGTACGGGATATACCAAGGTTTTCGATGCGGTACAGGAAGCAGCTAAAGTCCTGCGTGAAGAGGAGTCGGCGACATGACCGAGACCGAATCCTGGGCGAACGTCAACCTGCGCCAGGTCGGCCGCCCGCTGGCACGCACGGACGCGCCGGGCAAGGCCGCAGGCAAGACCCGCTATGCGGGCGACTACACCATGCCCGGCATGCTGCATGCGAAGGTCCTTCGCAGTCCCATGGCGAGCGCGCGGCTGCGCCGGATCGACGTCTCCAAGGCCCGGGCGCTGCCGGGCGTCGCCTGCGTGCTGACCGCCGCCGACCTGCCGGACCGCAAGGCCTCCACCGACATACCGGGGCAGACCGGCAAGAAGAAGCTTGCGACCGATCAGCAGGTCCTGGTCAAGGAGCGGGTGCGCTACCACGGCGAGCCCTTGGCGCTCGTCGCTGCCGAGACCCAGGCGATCGCCGAGCAGGCGGCGGAGCTGATCGATTTCGAGCTCGAGCCGCTGCCCGGGGTCTACGATCCCTTCGAGGCCATGAAGCCCGGCGCCCCCGTCGTTACGGCCCCCGACAACGTCGTCGGCCAGCACAAGGTGCGAAAGGGCGACATCGAGAAGGGCTTCGCCGAGGCCGACGAGATCATCGAGAACACGTTCCGGACCCAGTTCATCGAGCACGCCTTCCTCGAGCCGGAGGTCGGGCTCGCCTGGGTCGACGAGAACGACGTCATCAACATCCGCGTCGCGACTCAAGTCATCGAGCACTTCCGCCCCATCGCCGAGGCCGTCGGCGTGCCGCACAACAAAGTGCGCATCCTGGGGGCCCTGGTCGGCGGCGGCTTTGGCGGCAAGGAGGACGTCACCGTCGAGATTTATCTGGCGCTGCTCGCCCAGGCCACCGGCCGGCCCGTGCGCCTGGCCTATACGCGCGAAGACTCCATGTTCGGCCACGGCAAGCGCCATCCCTTCGTGATCACCCATCGCACCGGCTTTACCAGGGACGGCAGGATTACGGCGGTGAAGGTCACGATCACGGCCGATTCGGGAGCCTACGTGTTTCTCAGCCCCTATGTCCTGCTCTACGCCACGGTGGCGGCCCCCGGGCCCTACCGGGTCGACAACGTGCACGTCGATGCGGTGGCCGCGGCCACCAACAACATGTTCACCAGCGCGTTCCGCGGCTTTGGCGCGGCGCAGGCCTGCGTCGCCCACGAGGCACAGATGGACGAGGCGGCCAAGGCGCTGGGCATCGACCGGATGGAGCTCAGGCGGCGCAACTTTATTCGAACCGGCGACAAGCTCGTCACCGGCCATCCGATCGAGAGCGCGGTCTGGGCCGAG
>CAMYMY010000222.1 GCA_947259625.1 uncultured Kiloniellales bacterium
TGGGGCACGTAGGCGATGCCCAGGTTGGCGATCGCGTAGGGCCTGAGGCCGGCGATGTCCCGGCCTTGGAAGACGATGCGTCCCGCACTTACGGATACCAGGCCCATGAGCGCGCGCATCAGGGTCGTCTTGCCCATGCCGTTGCGCCCGAGCAGAGCGGCGACGGTCCCCTCGGCGACCTCGAGGTCGAGGCCGTTCAGCACCCGGCTGCCCCGGTAGCCGGCCTCCAGGCCCGCGACGCTCAGCATGGCGCCTGGCCGCCCAGATAGGCCTCGCGCACCCGCGGGTCGGCGCTCACCTCGGCATAGTCGCCGCGGCGCAGGATCCTTCCCTGCAGCATGACCGCGACCGGGCAGCCGAGCCGGCGCACGAAGGCCATGTCGTGCTCGATCACGACGATCGCGGTCCCGGTCTCCTCGCGGATGCGCAGGATCAGCTCGGCCGTCGCCTCGGTCTCGCCGAGAGTCATGCCGGCGGTCGGCTCGTCGAGCAGCATGAGGCGCGGCCGGCTGGCCAGCAGCAGGGCGATCTCGAGCCACTGCTTCTCGCCGTGCGACAGCTCGCCGGCCGGCAGCCCGGCCTTGTCCGCGAGGCGCACGAGGGCGAGGATGCGCCCGGCCTTGCCGGCATCCCGGTCGCGGGCCAGGAGGCCGCGCAGGCCGCGCCGCCCGGCCTCGGCGAAGAGCGGAACCGTCAGGTTCTCGCGCACGCTGAGCGCCGGGTAGATCGCCGGCACCTGGAACTTGCGGCCGATGCCCAGGCGGCTGATCTCGAAGGGCCTCAAGCCCGCCAGCTCCCGGCCGCGGAAGCGCAGGCGCCCGGACGAGGGCGCGAACGCGCCGGTGATCAGGTTGAACAGCGTGGTCTTGCCGCAGCCGTTCGGGCCGATGATGCAGAGCAGCTCGCCCTCGGCCAGGGCCATGGTCAGGCCGGCGACGGCGTGGATGCCGCCGAAGTCCTTGGCCAGGTCCTCGACTTCCAGGAAGGCGCTCACCGCGGGCTCCGCCGGGGGACGGCCGGGCCGTCCCCCTCATTGGGTTACGCTCAGTCGCAGCCGGACTCGGGCGCCAGGCTGCCCAGCGCCCGCACCGTCTTCAGGCCCGCGCCCTCGGTCTTGGCCAGGTACATGTTGAGCGTGACGTGGTGGCTCGCCGCGTTGATGGCGACCGGGCCGGTCGGCGAATCGATGGTCAGCCCTGACATGCCGTCGACGGCCGCCTCGCGGCTTGGCTCGCCGGCCTTCTCCAGGCCCGCCTTGAGTGCGTTCAGCGCGTTGTAGTGGGTCATGACGTAGTGCGAAATCGTCACGTCCCCGCCGGCGTTCTTGCGGATCCGGGCGACGAAGTCCTGAACCCCCGGCTCGTCGCTGGAGGAGACCAGCGGCACGGTCACCCACATGTTCTGGCCCTTGCCCGCGCCGAATGCGCCGAGATAGGCCTCGGAGAAGCCGAGGAACGCGACGGTCACCTCCTTCATCAGACCGAAATCCTCGGCCTGCTTGATGAAGGTGATGCCATCGGCGCCGGGCAGGGCGAAGACCAGGACCTTGGCGCCGCTGTCGGCGATACGGCGCACGACCGGCGCGAACTCCTTGACGCCCCAGGGCGTGAACTCGGTGCCGGCGGTCTTGCCGCCGAGACCCTCGATGATGCCCTGGGCGGTCTCGAACATCTTCTGCGGCCAGACGTAGTCGGCTCCGAACATGTAGTAGCTGTTGCCGGCGGTCTCGTTCATGTGCGGCAGCAGCTTGGCCAGCTCCTGGTTCGGCACGGTGTTGAAGCTGAAAATATAGCGTCCGCAGGCGCCACCCTCGTAGTTGGTGGCGTAGAGCAGCGGGGTCTTGAGGCGGGTGTGGGCCGGCGCCATGGCGTCGCGCGCGTTGGAGGTGATCGGGCCGGTCACGGCCACGACCTCGTCGCGCTGGATCAGCTTGGTCGTGCGCTCGACCGAGGTCTTGGGGTCGGTCTTGTTGTCCTCGTAGAGGATCTCGACCGGATGGCCCAGGATGCCGCCGGCCTCGTTGATCTCGCGGACCGCGAGGTCGAGGCCCAGCTTGGCCTGGTTGCCGAACAGCTCGAGGCCGCCGCTGAAGGGCTGCACGGCGCCGATCTTGATCGGCTTCTTGGCGGCGATGGCGGGAAATCCGATGCCCAAGGCGCTGCTTGCCGCGCCCGCGGCCAGCGCGGTCTTGAGAAAGGTCCGACGAGATGTCCCGGTCATGGCATTGCCTCCCTGTCCCTTGTTGTTTTGATAATCGGCACGATTCTTCACCGAGCGAAGACCGGCCGCAACGACTTTCTTGTCCCGGCGGCCGGGCGGGGGCTAGAGTCGCGGCCGTAAACCCCCGGGGACTGCGAGGCGAAATGGCCAGGCGCAAGCACGCCGAGCTGAGACGAGAGATCATCGCCGCCTGCCGCGAGATGAACGCGCTGGGCATCAACCAGGGCACCTCGGGCAACGTCAGCGCGCGGGTCGAGGACGGCTTCCTGATCACGCCCTCGGGCGTCGCCTACGACGAGATGGCGCCCGAGCAGGTGGTCGAGATGGACCTGGAGGGCGGCCACCGGGGCGACCAAAGGCCTTCCAGCGAGTGGCGCATGCACAGCGACATCTACCGCGGCCGGCCCGAGGCCGGCGCCGTCGTGCACACCCACGCGACCTTCTGCACGGCGCTCGCCTGTCTGCACATGGAAATCCCGGCCTTTCACTACATGGTCGCGGTGGCCGGCGGCACGAACGTCCGCTGCGCCGGCTACGCGACCTTCGGCACCCAGGCGCTGTCGGACACCATGCTGCAGGCGCTCGAGGGGCGCCGCGCCTGCCTGCTCGCCAACCACGGCATGATCTGCTTCGCCGCGGACCTCGGGAAGGCGCTGGCGCTGGCGGTCGAGGTCGAGGCCCTGGCCCGGCAGTACTGGCATGCGTGCCAGGCCGGCGAGCCGGTCCTGCTGTCCGACGAGGAAATGGCGACAGTGCTGGAACGCTTCGAGAGCTACGGCCAGCAGGGCGACGATTCGGAGCGCTGAACTCCGCTCAGAGCCTGGCCGCCAGGAACATGAGCTCTTCGCCCCGCCAGCGGCGGATCGCCGAGACATCGAAGCCGCACCTGCGGTAGAAGGCCACGTTGCGGGACGCGGCGGCGGTGACCACGTGGACGCCGGGCAGGCCGTCGCGGGCGCAGCGCTCGAGGTAGGCCTCGACCAGCCTGGTCCCGATGCCCCGGTTGCGGAACCGCGGGTGGCAGTTGATGTGAAAATGGGCCGGGTAGGCCGCGAAGTAATCCTCGAACAGGCCGAAGTAGGGAATGTCGCGATACAGTCGGGCCGCGCCGCGACTGTCCTCGCAGCCCGAGAGATAACCGGCGACCCGGCCGCGCGGTTCGATGGCCAGAAGAAAATTCTCAGGTTCACATTCGAGATAGTAGCCGGTCCAGCGGTTGAGGAATTCCCGTCGCTCGTTCGGCGTGGCGAAGTCCCGGGGCGCGGCCGAGAGAAAGAAAATCTCCTCGACCGCTTGCCATGAATCAGGCTCCATGGCCCGTGTGGCGAGGGTCGTGACCGTGAAATCGGCGTCCGGGGCGGGCGGGGCGTTGCCGTTCATGTCCTCAAACCGCTTGGTGCCGCGGGTCCTGGTCGCCGGGAGCCCAGCGGCGCCTGGCGGATTCAAGAATGCTTAAGGTTATGGCATGATCTGGATTTTCTGCTAGTATAATCAAAATAGGGAGGTTTCGGGCGTGATGAACCGGCAGAAGCGAAGAATGCTACCTTAAGTGCCTGCCTGGACAAGAACAATTCGTCATCGCCGGTCTCTCTTCGATGGTACTGACTCAGGGAGTTGCGACGTTATGCGGCTAATAGCCTATTTCTTCTCGGCGGTGCTGCTGCTTGCGCTCGCCGGCTGTATAACGCTCGGTGACTCTGCGGAGGAAGCTGCGACCGACCGATCGCCTGCGGCGACGCTACAGGCGATGGTCCCCCCTCCCAAACCGGGCTTGACGCCGAAAGAGCGCTATCTTGAGGCCATTTCGCTGCTGGAGGTTGGCGAGCCGGGTCAGGCAAAGGCGGAACTGCTGGCCTACCTGGCGGCGGAACCTGGCGGCCGCTACACCAACCCTAGCAAGGGTCTGCTGGAGCAGATCGACACGGATCCGCAGGTGTTGCTGGGCGCTGAGTATTTCGATTACAGGATGAAGTCCGGCGACTCGCTCTCCAGTGTGGCCAAGCAATACCTCGGCGGTGCTTTGAAGTTCTATGCGCTCGCGCGCTACAACGAACTGGATAATCCCAGCCAGATCAAGGTGGGACAGGTAATAAAGGTGCCGGGCGAGCAGCAATCAGCCGCCATTCCCGAGCAGGAGTCTCCGCCCGCGGACGAGCCCGGTGCGATTGAGGAGCTGGTGCCCGCGACGCCCGCCGACATCGAGACCCAGGCGCCCGGCGACGGTGACGAAAAGGCCAGCCCGGCGATGCCGGAAAATGGCCAGGGAGATGTCGAGACGGACAGGGAGGCCTTCGAGACCGAGGAAGCGACTGTGGAGCGCGTCCAAACTCTCATGGACAAAGCCCAAGGGAGGGCTTCCGCGGGTGATTTCGAGGGTGCGGCCGAAGTCCTGGAAGAGGGCGTGCTGCAGTTTCCGGACGACGAAATGATGCCGAAGATGGCGGCGGCAAACTACATCACGCTTGCAGATCAGCTCGCCACGCAAGAGCAATACGATCCGGCAGGGGAGGCCCTGAAACGAGCCGCCGAACTGGATCCCCAGAACTCGGACATCAAGACGAGCCGAGTGGCAAACTATTTGGCGCAGGCCGATCAGGCGCGCAACGAAGGCCGGAAGGATGAAGAGCTGGAGCTCCTCACCACGGCTTTCGCACTCGATCGTCAGAATGCCGGCATACGGTCCCGCCTGAGGGACATATCCATGGCCGATGCGGATCGAGCGCGCAGCGAGAACCGTATGGAGGAAGAGCGCGTTTCTCTCGAGCTGGCCCTCAAGCTCGATCCTGACAATCCGGAGATCCGAACCCGGCTAGACATGAACGAGCGTTTCGGCAAGGCAGAGGTTTTCTATAAACGCGGCCAGGAGTACCAAAGCGCCAATCAATCCATCGAAGCCTATGGCGCCTTTCGAAAGGTGGTCGAGATTTCTCCTGATCACGAACGCGCCCTGGACGCGATGAAGAAGCTCAAACCCGAACTGGTGGAAATCTATTACAAACAGGGTATGGAGTCGTTCTCAGGACAAAAGCTGGACGAGGCGATAGATCGGTTTGACAAGGCGCTGGAGATAAATCCCGATCACGAGCCGTCGAAGATTCAGCGAATCCGCTCCCTGCAGATCCAAGACCGTCTAAAGAAGATTCCGACAAATGATTGATACTCAAGGTCGATATCAACGACCTTTGAGAGGGCCAACAGGCGCACGGTTTCGCATGGCAAGACTGCGGCCGGCTGTCGGGTGATTGCTGCCTGAGTCCAGCTGTCACTGCGTTAGAGAGTTCAGCGTCTGCTGGATCTTGTAGGCGCGGTCCAAATAGGATCTGGCCTTGATATGAGCCGGGTCGTAGAACAGCGACTGTTCCCAAAGGGCGATCGCCTGGGCGATGTCCTGCCGGAAGACCCTGACGCCCTCCTCGTAGGCCTGTTGCGCCAAGCGACTCTTCGCGTCGGTGAGCGCCGCCTTGACCGCCCCGTCGGCTTGCTTCCCATAGCTGGCCGAGGCCTCGAGATGGCTCACCGACTCCCTTAGCTTGCCGTTGTTGTACAAGGCAATGCCGACCTCCCTGTGCGAGGTGGCGAGCAGAGTTGTCGCTTTATCGTCCGCCGGAAATTGGGTCAGGTGGGTCCGGAACAACGGGATGGACGCCAGATAGGATCCTTGCTTGGCGAGATCGACCGCCCGTTCCAGCGACTCGCTGGCCGGCTTCTCGGCCTCCTGCGGCCTGGGTTGCGGGGCGGGCGCCTTCTTGGCCGAGGCTTCCGCGTTGGCCGCGACGGCGGTCTTCTTCTTGTTCGCTATCCTCGGCATGGGCGAGGCGACCCTGGGCCGGTCCAGGCGAACCTGCTTCACTTCCAACTTTCTGAGCTGCTCGATGGCGCCCTGGTGCGTCGGGTCGAACGCCAGGACGGTGAGAAACTCACGCCTCGCCTTCTTGGTGCGCCGCTTGGCGAGCGCCGTGGTCGCTTTGTCGAAATGCGATTCGGCCCTGCGTTTGGCCTCGCCTTCCACAGCTCGGCGTTTTCGGGCGAGCTCCGGATCGTCTCCGTCCATTGTCTCCAGGATTTTCCACTGCTCCAGGGCCTCGGCCAATTCGCCGCGGTTGGTCAATTTCTCGGCCGTGGTCTTGTGCTGCGCCGGCGTTAACGAAAACATCGGTGTCGTACAGGCCGCCGTAACGAAGCACAGCAGCGGGAACGCAAGGGCCTGGTGGCGCAACCCAATCATTTCAAGGCAACATTCTTGAACACGTCCAGTCGTTTGGCAAAGGTCTTTATGTCATCATCGCAGTAGATCTGCGTGCGCCGCAGGGCCAGAGGGTGGGCGAAGGAGGGGTTGCTGCCACGGGTTACCGTGGTGCCCAACCTAAAGCCTGCGGCTTCGACGATGGCGAGTACCGCGTCGTTTTCCGCGCCATAAGGGTAGGAAAAAGTATGTATTGGCAGCCCGAGATGCCGTTTTATCGCCTTGGAAGGATGGCGAACCTCCTCGCGGATTCGCTCCCTGTAGGCCTTTTCGCTCTCGCCCTCCAGCCGAATGGTCAAATCGCTGTGGGTCTTCGAATGCGGTTGTATGTCGATCAGCCGCGAGGCGACCATCTCCTTCATTTGCGCCCAGGTCAGCCCGGCTCCGGCGCCAATGAAATCGGAATAGACGAAGATGGTCGCCTTCTGCCCGTACCTGCGCAGGACCGGGTAGGCGTTGTCGTAGGCCGATCTGTAGCCGTCGTCGATCGTCAAGAGGACGGATTTGTGCGGAATGGCGGCCTTGCCCTCGATGAAATCGGCCAGCTGCGAGAAGCTGATGACCGAATAGTTATTGTCGCGAAGATAAGCCAGCTGCTTGGCGAAGGAACGCGCGCCCACGGCCAGCTTGTCGCAGCCCTGTCCTTTCGGCGAGAAACGGTGATAGGTCAGGATCGGCACGACCTGATAACCGTTCGGATAGACCGCTGCGCGGTTCGCCGGCTTGAGGGGTATGACGATCTCCTGCCCGCCGCGCACCCGGGAGACATCGTTGAAATCGGCGATGACCTGATACAGGGATTCATCGCCCAGATATGCGCGCGCCAGCGAGCGGAACGTCGTCTTCGAGCCTGCGGACACCACAACGAAATCGCTACTCCTGGCGATTACTCGGCTGTCGGTTGGAGACGCACAGCCCCAGGCCAGGCCCGCCGCCAAGCCAAGCAGCAGCAAATGGCTCCTAAGTCGTCGTCGGTTCACTGGCATCGGTCTCTGCGGGTTCACTGACATCGGTCTCTGCGGGTTCGCTGACATCGGTCGTCGTGGGTTCGCTGACATCGGTCTCCATGAGGTCGCTGTTGTTCCGTGCCTCCAGCGAGGCGGCCATCTTGTTGAACTCCGCAAACACCTCGCCGAGTTCGTCGCGTCTTTCCTCGGAGATCCGACAATCCATGTTCCCGTCTCGGATCTCGTTGAGTGCCGTGCGCAACACCTTGATCGGCCGTGACAAGAGCCGGGCAAGAACATAAGACCCGATACCCACCGCCAGGACGGTCACGGCCGACAAGGCGATCAGCAGGATTCGGGTGATGTCGACGACCTCCTGCAGCGAGGTTTGTAGCAGACCCAGACGGATTCGTCCCACCTCTTTGCCCTGAAACACAATCGGCGTGTCGAAATCCAGCACCGCCGCGCCGCCGGACTGGCCGACCACCACGGCCCGTACGCTGCCGTCGTCGAACAACGTCTCCTTGATCTCCGGTTCGCTGTAGGTCTTGCCCAGCAGGGCATTGTCGCTGGCGCCTCGTACGATCCCTTGGTGGTCGAGCACGAACAGGTATTCGAAGGTCTGGCGCTGTGATGCCTCCTGGATGTCGATCTCGATCGACACCCAATCCTGGCTGAGCACGGGCACCGCGGTCTCGGTCGCGATGAATTTCGCCAACGAGGCGCCGGAATCGATCGCAAAGCGGGTCAGGACCTCGTTCTGCTTGTCTTCGATAAAGAAGACGCTGACCGCCATAGTCAGCGCCACCAGTGTGCCCATCAGCAGGGCCGAGCGGACCCGCATTGGGATGTAGCGCTGCTTGTCGGCGTCCTGCGAAAGCTCCTGCAGCGCCTTCAGCTCGTGTCTCAGCGCCTTGGCCAGCTCCTCGCCGCTCTGGAAGCGCCGCTCGGGCGCCTTGGCCAGCAGCTTGCCGATGATATGCTGCAGGCCCGCAGGCGTGCCAGCGTCGAGCTGTGCGATCGGCGGCGGGTCCTCCTTGGTGATCTTGTACAGCAGCGTTGCCATGGTATCGCCGTCGAATGGCCGCTGTCCGGTGCAGAGCTGGTAGAGGATGACGCCGAGGGAAAACAGGTCGGAACGTCCGTCGACTTTTTGCCCCATGACCTGCTCGGGCGACATGTATTGCGGCGTCCCCAGCACGGCGCCCACCTGGGTCTGCTGGGCGGAGTTCGGGTCGTCCATGTGGGCGATCCCGAAATCCGCGATCTTGATGGTCTCGCTGTTGGCCAAGACGAGGATATTGGCGGGTTTGACATCCCGGTGAACGACGCCGTGGCGATGCGCGAAATCCAGGGCGTCGGCCATCTGGATGCCAATGGACAGCACCTGCTTCAACGGCAGGGGCTTTCCGGGTTTCATCGAATCTCCCAGAGGTGCCCCGTTGATCAGCTCGATGATGATGTACGGTCGGTTCTCGACCGTTCCGATGTCGTAAACTGTGACGATGTTGGGGTGGGAAAAGGCGCCGGCCGCTTTGGCCTCGCGTATGAAGCGACCGACGTATTCCTCGTCCAGGCACCACTCCTGCTTGAGGATCTTCAAGGCGAGCGTACGGTCGATCTCGGGGTCGTAGGCCTTGTAGACCTCGGCCATCGAGCCCTCGCCGATCAGCTCCAGGATCTCGTACCGCCCAATCTGTTCAAACATGGATTGTTCGACCGCCCTCTCCGTGGCGCGCATGTGAGAATGCGTCGGTGCTAGTATGCCGGAGAGCCATCTTGCTCTTCCACCTGTACGACTATAGCCGTGACATTGTCGCGCGCGCCGTAGTCGAGCGCGCGATCGATCAATGCCCGGGCCGAGTCTTCGCAGCTCCCACTTTGCAGGATCTGACCGATTTCGGCGTCGGGAACCTCTTTATTCAATCCGTCGCTGCAGATCAAGTAGATGTCCCTGTCGTGCAGGTCGCCCGATATCATGTCGATCTTGAGATCGTCCATGGCGCCGACGGCCCGGGTGATGACATTGCTGGCCGGGTGGGACTCGGCCTCTTCGCGATCGAGAAGCCCAAGCTTTATCAGCTCCTCCACCTGCGAGTGGTCCCGCGTGAGCTGCCGGAATTGCCGGTCCCGGCACAGGTAGATTCGACTGTCGCCGACCCAGAGGCAAATCGCCTGGTGCTGATAGCCGACGAGGACCGCTACCGTGGTTCCGATGACCCCGCGGTCCGGACTCTCGGCTGCCAGCCGCTGGAGCCGCTCATGGCTCGACTTCAGACGCTGCTGAAGGTCCAACAAAAGGGACTCGCGGTTTACCGGGTTGGCCGCGCCGCGCAACGACTCGACGACCGTTTCGCTCGCGACGTCGCCGGCACGATGCCCGCCCATGCCGTCGGCGACGACCCACAGTCCGATGTCCGGGCGCTCCAGACAGGCGTCTTCGTTCACCTTGCGCACCGTTCCGACATGACTGCAACTCGCGGACCGCCAACGGAAGTGGTCCGCCTGCCCAGGTATTGGATCCGATCTACTCACTGTTGCAGAGCCAAAATCCTCGCGCCAGCGTATCTGCTCTCGTGCCAGTGCGATTGTTACACTCATTTGTACGTCGGACGACACCCAGGGCCATGTACGCCGTTCCCCATGAGATGATCTCGGAAATGCCCATAACCACCTTAAGCAAAATTGCCTCTGTCTGTCTAACTGTTCCGTGGATTTGCCTGTTCCGTCGCATCGCAGAGTTGGAATCGCTCCATCGCGGCCTGGGCGGGGCATCGTCCGCATCCCGCGCAGTTCGAACGTTCGACCCTTTCGCTCGTCGCGGCCCCGAATTCGGCGCGCCCGTTCAACGGGGTCAGTGGAGGTTGTCCGGCTATGGCCGGCGGACACCTTCCTGGCCATTGGAGTTTCCGCGCCGTTCCGGTCGTAATTCTTGCTCGATCAGCGTATTTTTGATTGAAATATTTTCATAGAAAAA
>CAMYMY010000223.1 GCA_947259625.1 uncultured Kiloniellales bacterium
ACTGGTGGCTGACGTCCCAGATCAGCTTGTCGCGCGGCGTATCGAAGACGTAATGCAGGGCGACGGTCAGCTCAACGACCCCGAGGCCGGCGCCGAGATGGCCGCCGGTGACCGAAACCGCGTCGATCATCTCCTCGCGCAACTCGTCGGCGACCTGACGCAGGTCGCCTTCCTTCAGTTTGCGCAGGTCTTCAGGAGTGCCAATGCCGTCCAGCAACGGCGTCCGACTGTTATGTCCAATCTGACCCACGAGCCACCTCTTTTCCCATTTCCGCGAATTCTCGCACCCGATACCGCCCCAGAGCGGTCAGGACCGTCGTTGTAACACGAACGTCGCGGTTTCCCGAAGAAAGTCAGCCTTTTCACCGAAAAGGTCAAGCCGCGTACGAGCGGTCTCGATCAATGCCTCGGCTTTGACACGGGCACCCTCCAGGCCCAGCTGGCCGACGAAGGTCGCCTTGCCGAGCGCCGCGTCCTGGCCAGTCGGCTTGCCCAGCTCCTCGGCGGAGCCCGCCGCGTCGAGCAGATCATCGACGATCTGGAAGGCAAGCCCCAGCTCCCCGGCATAGGCCGCCAGGGCCGCCCGAGCGTCCGCCGGCGCACGCCCCAGGATCGCGCCCGCCTCACACGCAAAAGTGATCAGGGCCCCGGTCTTCAGGCGCTGCAGATGGGTGATCCCATCGAGGTCGAGCCCGGACCTTTCCGGCGACAGGTCGATCATCTGGCCGCCCACCATGCCGGCCGAACCGGAGGCCGCCGCAAGCGCGGCAACCAATTCGACCCGCACCGCGGCATCCGGATGGGTCCGGGGATCCGCCAGGACCGCGAAGGCTTCGGTCAACAGGCCGTCGCCCGCGAGAACCGCCGTCGCGTCGTCGAACTCCCGGTGCACGGTCGGCCGGCCGCGCCTGAGATCGCTGTCGTCCATGGCCGGCAGGTCGTCGTGTATCAGGCTGTAGCAGTGCACCATCTCGAGGGCCGCGGCGGCATGGAGAGCCTGCTGCCGCGGGACATCGAACAACGCGGCGCTCTGCACCACCAGAAAGGGGCGCAGCCGCTTGCCGCCGCCGAGCGCGCCGTAGCGCATCGCTTCGACGACGCGGCCGACCGCGCCCGGCACGGGCGCCAGCCAAGCGTCGAGCACCTGCGTCGTGGCCTCCGCCGTCTCGGCCAGCGCATGTTTCAACTCGCCCATTGTCCAGCGTCCTCAGTCGACCTCGAAGGGTTCGGTCTTGGCTTCGCCCCCGGGGCCCAAGGTGATCTTGTCGATCTGCTGCTTGGCTTCGCGCAGCTTGTTTTCGCAGTGCTGCTTGAGCGCGGCCCCGCGCTTGTAGGCCTCGATGGCCTGATCCAGCTTGCCCTCTCCCTTTTCGAGCTGACCGACGATCTGCTGCAATTCCTGCAGCGCGTCCTCGAAGTTCATCGCCCGGATGTCGGCTGGTAGTTTGCCCTCGGCCATGATCCCTCCCTATGAACCCGGCCGGACTTTAAGCGCATGGAGCCTGGGCCTCAACCGCCATCGGCGACACGTCAACGTCAAGCGGCCATGAGCGCACGCACGTGCGCCGCGCTGCTCCGGGCCAGCGCCTGGAGGTTGTAGCCGCCTTCCAGGGTCGAAACCAGCCGTCCGGCGCAGCTGTGCTGCGCGATGTGCAGCACCTCGGTGGTGGCCCAGGCGAAGTCGTCCTCGTGAAACCTCAGACCGGCCAGAGGATCGTCTTCATGGGCGTCGAAGCCAGCCGAGACCAGAACGAAATCCGGTCCGAACTTGGTCAGGGCCGGCAGGATCCGGTCGCGCATCGCCGCGCGGAACTCGGCCGACCCGGCCATTGGCGGCAGCGGCGCGTTGACGATGTTGTTCGCGACGCCGCGCTCCTGAGTGCTTCCGGTCCCCGGATAGAGCGGCATCTGATGGGTCGAGCCGAAGAACAGGTCCGGATCGTTCCAGAACATCGCCTGGGTGCCGTTGCCGTGGTGGACGTCGAAATCGACCGCCGCGATCCGGTGAAGGCCGTGCACCTCGCGCGCCTGGGCCGCACCGACCGCGATGTTGTTGAACAGGCAGAACCCCATCGCCCGGGCCGGCTCGGCGTGATGGCCGGGCGGCCGGACCGCGCAGAAGGCATTGGCGGCCTCGCCGGCCATGACCGCGTCCACCGCCGCGCAGAGCGCGCCGGCCGCGCGCAGCGCCGCCTCCCCCGAGCCGGGCGAGACGATGGTATCGGGGTCCAGGCTCTGGTGCCCGGTTTCCGGGACCGCCGCCAGCGCGCCGTCCACGTAGGCCTCGTCGTGGACCCGGGCGATCTGGGCCCGCTCGGCCCGCGGGGCCTGGCGGCGCTCCAGGTCCTTGAATTCCGGCGCGTCGAAGGCGCTCAAGACCGCTTTCAGGCGCGCCGGACTCTCCGGGTGCATGCGCCCGGGGTCGTGGTCGAAACAGGCCGGGTGGGTATAAAGCAGGGTCGTCATGGCATCGCGTCCTCTTTGGCCCTAGTGTTAGTCGGCCAGGTACGCAAACACCACAACGATTTGCGCTCGCCAGGATGTGATTGGCCGGACCGTGGCAATTCGCCCGCGTCGCTGTAGAATGCGCACGACCGGCCGATACGCCGGCCGGTCGTGTTTGGTGTTGGCGCACGCCCTCGCGGGAACCATATCTCACTGGCACTCGGCGGCACTCGTGTCCCGGGAGGGGCGTGGTTGCATGGTGGAGGTTTCGAGTTTGCGGGTCCCGGCTAGTCCTCCGATGTGGGTATGGCTGATCGCTCTCGTTTGGGCGGCCGCGAGTGCGCCCGCCGGTGCGCAGGACGATCAGACGCTGGTCCGCGTCGACCGGGTGCGGCTCGAACCGCTCGCCCAGAAGGTGCCGGTTCTGGGCCGGCTCGTGGCCCGCCAGGCCGGCGAGGTGGCGGCGCGGATCAACGGCCCCGTCGAGGCCTTCCTCGTCGAGGTGGGCGACCGGGTCGAGGCCGGCCAGGTCATCGCCCAGCTCAATCGGACCTACCTGCTGGCCAAGCGCGACCAGGCCGCCGCGGAGCTGGCCAAGGCCCGGGCGAGAAAGACCACGGCCCTGGCCGAGCTGGAGCTGGCTGGCCAGGAGCTCAAGCGCCTGGCGGGACTGCGGAAATCGGCTGCCTTCAACCAGGCGCGCTATGACGACGCCCACCAGAAGGTCGCCATCGCCGAGGCCCAGGTCGCGGAAGCCGAGGCGGCCGTGCTTTCGTCCCAGGCCGACCTGGAGCTAGACGCGATCAACCTGTCCTACGCCGAAATCCGGGCGCCCTATGGCGGCGTGATCAGCCAGCGGATGACCGAGGCCGGTGCCTACCTGCAGACCGGCGACCCGGTGGTGCGCATGGTCGGCGACCGGTCCCTCGAGATCGAGGCCGATGTCCCGTTTCAAAGGCTTGCCGGCGTCGAACCGGACACCAGGATCGGCGTCACTTTGGACGACGACACGACCCACGTCGCGACCGTACGCGCCGTCGTACCGGAGGAAAATCCGCTGACGCGCACGCGGACGGTGCGCTTCGTTCCCGAATTCGGCGCCACCGCCCGACCCCTGGCCGCCGGTCAAAGCGTCACGGTCTATATTCCGGCCGGCGCGCCGCGCAACGTGCTCACGGTCCACAAGGACGCGGTCATCAAGCGCGGCCTCGCCAGCCTCGTCTACGTGGTCGAGGGCGACACGGCCGAGATGCGCCGCATCACGCTGGGCGAGCCGACCGGCAGCCGCTACGAGGTGCTGGACGGCCTCAGCGAGGGTGAAAGCGTCGTGGTGCGCGGCAACGAACGCCTGCGCCCCGGCGACAAGGTGCGGGTCGACGAGGCCTCCTGATGAACCTCATCAAGGTCGCCATCGAACGCCCGATCGCGGTGATCTCCGCGGTCATCATGGTCGTGCTGTTCGGCCTGGTCGCGTTGCAGACCATTCCGATCCAGCTGGCGCCGGACGTCAACCGGCCGGTCATCACCGTGACCACGGTATGGCCGGGCGCGGCGCCGGCCGAGGTCGAACGCGAGATCATCAACCGGCAGGAAGAGGAGATGACCGGCCTCGAGGGGCTCCAGGAGATCACCGCGCGGGCCGAGCAGGGCCGCGCCCGGCTGACCCTGGAGTTCGACGTCGCTACCAACATGGATCGCGCCCTGCTGCTGCTCTCCAACCGGCTCGACCGGGTGACCGGATATCCGGACGAGGCCAACGAGCCGACGCTGGATACCGCGGGCAGCGACGACAACCCGATCGCCTGGTTCATCGTCACCCGGGCCGAGGGCAACGACCGGCCGATCCACGAGTACGGCGACTTCGTGGAGGACGTGTTGAAGGACCGCATCGAGCGGGTTCCCGGCGTCAGCCGCGTCGACATCTACGGCACCAGCGAGCGGGAAATTCAGGTCACCGTGGAGCCCGAGCTGCTCGCCCGCTACGGCCTGACCGTCAGCAACGTGATCCAGGCCTTGCGCGCGGCCAACGTCAGCATGTCCGCAGGCGACGTGGACGAGAGCAAGCGCCGCTATGCGATCCGCGTGGAGGGCGAGCTCAATACGCTGGAAGCGATCCGCGCGGTGGTGGTGCGGTCCGCCGAGGGCCGGGCGAGCGGCCGGCTCGCCCGCGTGACCGTCGGCGAGATCGCCGAGATCTCCTTCGGCTACAAGAAGCCGGTGTCGAATATCCGTATGCTGGGCGAACAGGCGATGGCCTTCAACGCCAAGCGCGAAACCGGCGCCAACGTGATCGAGACAATGGCCGGCATCGCCGCAGCGGTCGACGAGCTCAACGAACGCACGATCCCCGGCCAGGGCCTCGTCCTGCGCCAAGTCTACGACGAGACGGTCTACATCAACTCGGCCATCGACCTGGTACAGCAGAACATCTGGATCGGCGGCACCCTGGCCGCCATCATCCTGCTGCTGTTCCTGCGCTCGCTCCGCGCGACGCTGGTCATCTCGCTGGCGATTCCGGTCTCGGTGGTCGGCGCCTTCGTCGCCATGGCCGCGCTCGGCCGCTCGATCAACGTGATCTCGCTGGCCGGCCTGGCCTTTGCCGTCGGCATGGTGGTCGACGCCGCCATCGTCGTGCTGGAGAACATCTACCGGCTGCGCGAGCGCGGCCGGCCGGCCGGCCAGGCGGCCTACCAGGGCGCCAGCCAGGTCTGGGGCGCGGTGCTGGTCTCGGCGCTCACCACGGTCATGGTCTTCATCCCGATCCTGGTCATGCAGCTCGAGGTCGGCCAGCTGTTTCGCGATATCGCCGTCGCCATATCGGTCTCGGTCATGTTGTCGCTGGTCGTCTCGGTGACGGTGATCCCGGCCCTGTCGCGCTACCTCCTGGGCAGCCGCCGGGGCGTGCCGGAGAAGAGCATCGTCCGCACCCGCCTGCCCGGCATCGACTGGCTCGCCGAGCTTTTCGTGGCCTTCGTCATGGGGTCCATGCGCCGCATCGTGAAGAACCGCGCGGTGGCCCTCGGCGTCGTGGGCGGCGTGACCCTGCTCGCGGCCGCCGGCGCGTGGCAGTTCCTGCCCAAGCTGGAGTACCTGCCCGAAGGCAACCGCAACCTGGTGTTCGGGATCATCATTCCGCCGCCGGGCTACAACCTGGACACAATGACCGAGATCGCCGAGGAGATCGAAGGGGCGATCAAGCCGCACTGGAAGACCGTCTCGGGCCCCGAATCGGAACCGGGCGAGCCGCCCAAGATCGAGCGCTTCTTCTTCGTAGCCAGCCGGGCCAACACCTTCCTGGGAGCGATCTCGGTCGATCCGCAGCGCGCGGGGGAGCTGATCCCCGTGCTGCGCGATCCCGTGTTCCGCGAGCCGGGCACCTTCGGGTTCATCAGTCAGCCCTCGATCTTCGGGCGCGGCATCGGCAGCGGCCGCAAGATCGACCTCGACATCTCGGGTCCGGACCTGGAGACGATCCTCTCCGTCGCCGGGCGCGCCGTGCGCCGGGTCGTGCAGGTCCTGCCGCTCGACCAGGGCAACCAGCTGCGCCCCAATCCCGGCCTCGAGCTGGGCGCGCCCGAGGTGCGCGTGATCCCCGACCGCGTGCGCCTGGCCGACAACGGCGTCACCGCGCGCGAACTGGCCGAGACCATCGATACCTTCAACGACGGCCTGCGCGTCGCCGAAGTGACGGTCGGCTCGTCGCGCCTCGACCTCGTGCTCAAGGGCCCCGAGGGCAACGTGGTCGAGACCCAGGGCATCGGCAACCTGCCGGTCGTGACCTCCTCGGGCCGGATCGTGCCGACCTCTTCGCTGGCGAACGTGATCCTGACCGCCGGCCCGACCGAGATCCGGCACCGCGAGCGGTTCCGCACGGTCACCCTGGAAATTCG
>CAMYMY010000224.1 GCA_947259625.1 uncultured Kiloniellales bacterium
CCTTTAGGCAGGTACGTTCAGAGGATGGTCAGCACGTTCTCGGGCGGGCGCCCCAGAACAGCCTTGCCGTCCGCCAGCACGACCGGCCGTTCGATCAGGATCGGATTCTCCGTCATGGCGGCGATCAGGGCCGCACGGCCGAGCGCGGGGTCGTCAAGGCCGAGCTCCTTGTAGACCGGTTCCTTGCGGCGCATGAGATCGCGTGGCGCGAGGCCGAGCAAGTCGAGAATCCGGCCGAGCTCGGACGCGTCGGGCGGCGTCTTCAGATACTCGACGACCTCGGGCTCGATGCCCTTGTCCTTCAACAACTGCAAGGCCTGGCGCGACTTGCTGCAACGCGGGTTGTGCAGAATTGCAATGGTCATCTGTCTCCTCGTTCCGTCGACGGCGATAGCCGAGCGTTCAATATCATATGGCCGCAAAATGTCGGGAATGGCAATCGCAGTAGATGGCTTCGCGGGCGGCTTGTCACGCTGCCGGGTCGAGGGATAGGCTCGCCCGGTTTGTGATCGCAGGGAGGTGGGAACCATGACCGAGACCTTCGACGCCATCGTGCTCGGCAGCGGCGTGGTGGGTGCCTCGACCGCGTTTCATCTGGCCAAGCTGGGCGGCCTCAAGGTCTGCGTCGTCGAACGCGGCGAGCCGTGCAGCGGCGGTACAGCCAAGTCCTGCGCCATCGTCCGCTCGCATTACTCGGTACCGTCGAACACCGCGCTGACCGTCGCCAGCCTCGAGATCTTCGCCGATTTCAGGGACTGCTTGGAGGACGACGACGCCGAATCCGGCTTCGTCAATTCCGGCTATCTGATCCTGGCGCCGGAAGGCGGCCTGGCCGAGAAGATGCGCGCCAACCTCGCCATGCAGTCCGATGTCGGCGCCGAGACGTTCGAGCTGTCGCCGGCCGAGGCGCTGGAGCGCCACCCCTTCCTGGCCTTGGACGACGTGGCGCTGATCGGCTACGAGCCGCAGTCGGGCTATGCTGATCCTTATCTGACGACCTCGAGCTTTCTGAAGGCGGCGCGGGCGCGGGGCGCGGTCGTGAAGACCGGTTGCCCAGCCGAGCGCCTGCTGCTCGACGGCGGCCGTGTCACAGGCGTGGCGACGCCAAGGGGCGAAATGCGCGCGGGCATCGTGGTTTCCGCCCTGGGGCCCTGGACTCGGGGGCTCACCGACCCGCTGGGCCTGGAAATCCCGCTCGAGATCTCGCGCCATACCGTGCTCACCTTGAAGGGCAACGCGCCTTATGGTCGGGACCTGCCGGTGGTGAAGGACCTCACGACGGCGAACAAGATGTATTTTCGGCCGGCGACCGGCGGCGTTGTGCTGGTCGGCACGGGCGACCACGGCGACCCCTTGGCCGCGGCCGACGATATGGACGAGAACTTGGACGACAATTTCGTCCTGCTGCAGGGCGGACAGCTCGCCCGGCGCCTGGCTGGCTTCGAGGAGGCGGCGCCGACCGCGAGCTGGGTCGGCGCCTACGACATCACGCCGGACTGGAACCCGGTCCTGGGCCCGGTGTCGGGTATCGAGGGTCTGACCCTGGCCTATGGCTTTTCCGGCCACGGCTTCAAGCTGGCGCCGGCCCTGGGTAAGGTGTTGGCCCAGTCTGTCCTCGGCCTTGCCCAGGACGTCGACCTCGCGCCCTACCGCCTCGGCCGCTTTGCCGAGGGCAGGTTGCTGACTGGCGCCTACGGCGTTGGCTCGATCTCCTGAAGCACGGTAGGCAGCAGAGCATCCGCCCCGGTACGGCAGGGTCGGTCGGTATGCCCGGCTACAGTTCCTCGAACATTTCAGCGGCGGCTTGCAGCTCCTTGTCGAGCGGCGACATCAGCTGTGCCAGTCTTTGGATGTCCTCGGGAGCGGGCTTGCCTCCCTCCGCCGGCGATTTGACGAGCGGCAGGAACTCGTCCCAAAGCCGCTCCACCCTTCTCAATTGCGCCCTGATCTCCGGGCTTGGCGCGGGCAAGAGCTTGCTCTCCGGGTCGCCTTCGATGAGTCCGACCAGGCTGCGGGAGAATTCGGCGGAGGTGTCGGACAGATCCTTCCTGTTCCGTTCGACATTGTGACCTGCGGCAATCAGGAGGAATTGCTTGCTCATCTTCTGTAGCCGCCAGGTCTGGTCCTCGGCCCGCTCTGCGGCCACCTCGAGCATGGAACGAAGCTGTTTCTCGTTGGCATGCTGGTGGAGGGCCGCCGCCATTTCGTGAGTGGCTTCGAATAGAGGTTCGTTCAGGTTTCCGATGGCCGCCACCTGTTCGGTCGAAAAGTCTCCGGCGTCGAGACCGCTGCGAATCACCGCGTCGAACTGGGGCCACAACGCCTCGACTTCAGCGAGCAACTTCAGCACATTCGGCTCCGTTCTCGGGGACAGCCCCATCGCGCTATCGCCGTCGCGCAGAGCCTTGAACATGCGGCCGAAGACTTCCCGGGACTTGCCGAGAGTGTCGAGGTTTTGCGCCTTGTCGATGCTCAGGACGACAAGCAGCGATGCCGTGCTCATCTTCTGGGTCTGCACGGACAGCTGTTCGGCGAAGTGGCTGGCGCGCTTTAGATCCGAGGCGGCTGCGGCAGGATCCGCAAAGCTTGCGATCGCCAAGGCGAGGAGGGCGCCGACGGCGACGGCGGAGCAGGGGAACGGGCGCGCTTGCCTTGACATTGTCTTGCTTCCTTCTTCTGGACTATATTGCAGTCTGTATAATAACAGACTCCGACCGGTTGCGAAATTCGGTCGATTGTATAGTAATACTAGGGATTTCCCGTATTAGAGATATCGCGCTACTTTGACCGCTGACACGGTCGGAGACCCCGGTGCCAATTTCGGTACGAGTCGAGGGGACCTCAGGCTGAAGCGCGTTCAGCAGCCGCCCTTGCACTGGTCGGAGCACTCCGGAGCGTTGCCGGTCGTGACTTCCAGGTCGGCCTTGCCGACCCTGAGACAGCCGGAGCTCTTGAACTGAACGCAGACCGTAATGCCATTGTCCTTGCAAATCCGGCCGATTTCCCCCTTCGGACCGGAGTCCTTGAACTTCACGATATCCCCGACCGCTACGGCCATATCGAATTCTCCCCCCAAACCAGCGTCGCCGGACCGTGCCCTTGACCGTTATCGGCTCGGGGCGGAGGTCCCAAGGTCCGGTTCCTTCGCTGCATACGACCGGACCTCACGCAATGTAGGAGGTCATTATAGGCTGATTGCCAAGCCCTGGAAATTCGGGCGATTGCCCAGTGGGTCTAGGGATTTCCCTTACTGATCGTGCAACTCCCGGCGATCCTCACCAATTCCGCGAGAGATTCCGCCTGCATCTTTACCATGACGTGTGAACGGTGAACCTCTACGGTCTTGGGACTGATGTCCAGCGCGCGGGCGACTTCCTTATTGGACTTGCCCAGGATCACCAAGTCCATGACCTGACGCTCGCGCGGGGTCAAGCTCTTCAGACGGGCTATCGTCCTTTCGCGCGCAGACCGCTCCTGGCGCAGGCGGGCGTCCTCCAAGATGGACAACTGGATGCGTTCGAGCATCATCTGCTCGTCGAACGGCTTTTCGACGAAATCGATTGCACCCCGCTTCATGGAGCGCACGGCCGTCGGCACGTCGGCGTATCCGCTGACGACGATAATCGGAAGCGTTACCTTCTCGGCCGCCAGCTTGCTTTGCAGTTCGATCCCGCTCATGCCGGGCATCCGGACATCGGTTACGAGGCAGCCTGGCCGGCTCGGATCGTAGGCGTTCAGAAATTCCTGGGCCGATGCAAAAGTCTCGATCTTGAGGCCGACCGACTCCACGAGCCACCTCAATGTATCGCGTACTCCCGAATCGTCATCCACGACGAAAACTGTGGGCTCAGGCGACAAGCTCGGAATTCTCCTTGAGAGCGGGGTTGTCTTACGCCGCTGGCGTCTTCTTTTTCACGATTCCTCCAACCCGCACCGGACCGCCCTGGACGAGCGTTCCACGGGTCGACAGCTCCATGCCCAAGCGTTTGGCTTTGACCATGACAGGGCATCGAATATCACATCCAAGCGCCCCTTAGCAAAGCCTAGTCGGGCCGCCCGGATGCTGTAGTCGAACTGTTGTTAGGGAGTCGTTAACGCTGCCAAGGTGTCAGGCGCGGCGAGCGGCCCCGCGCCGGAAGGCGCAGGGTCGGCCGGGGGGCGTCCGGTCGGCTCATGCGGCGGATTGCCGGGGGAGTGCTGTCTGCTTGTGGGTGACCGGGACAAGCGCGCCGATCAACATGTCGATCTCTGCGCCGTTGCTGGCGAGGGGACAGACCAGCCGGTCGACCGTAAGGTACCATTTCTTGGAAACCGGCATAGGGGTGCTGCGGTAGACCGGCTGCGTCGCGGCCATCGCGCGGGCATAATCGGCGTTGAGTTCGGCCGCCTGTCGGGGGAAAGCCTCCTCGACGGTCCGGCCAGTGATCTCGAAGTCGAAAAGATCGACGATCCCCGTGCCGGCCAGACGATAGCGGAACACGGGCCCCGGCAGCGGTCTTTCCACATCGACCATGAAGAGCCACGGCAGGAGCGTATGAATGGCCGCCGGATCGATATGCTGGCGGCCCGGCAGGCCATTCTCCGCCGGCAGGGTTCGCCAATAGTCGTAGAAGGCCCGCATGGTCGGGTGGGTCAGTTCCGTTTCCAAGTCCGCGCGCCTGTCTTCGAGGTCCAGCATGTCGGATCCCCCCATACAAATGCCACAGTGGTTACGAGAACCTTAATTCTGCCACCCGGCGAGGGGTCCCGGGTGGGCCATTCGTGTGACTTGGCTGTGTCCTTGTTGTGATAATACGTTGGCGCGAGACAAGTTTCTTTAACATGGGATCGCGCGCGGCGCGAAGGCGAGGGGTCTTCGAAGGCGGCCGGAAAAATGCAAATGAAATCAGTAAGGTGTCGGAACAGCGCCGGTGTCCGGCTGAAAGCGGTTTCGGCACATCACACCAAACGATAGGTCTGCGCGGCGACCGCAAAGGGAATTCACCTTAGGCCGCCGTATCCGGTTACCAGTATGGAGACTCAAAGAATCTGGCTCAGAAACTCCTGGGTGCGCGGGTCCTTGGCCTCGGCGAAGAAGCTGGCCGGCGGGCCGTGCTCGACGATCACGCCGCGGTCGGTGAAATAGATGTGGTTCGCCAGTTCACGGGCGAAGCCCATCTCGTGCGTCACCAGGATGCAGGTCATGCCGTCTTCGGCCAGCTCCTGGATGGTGACCAGGACCTCCTTGACCGTCTCCGGGTCGAGCGCGGCGGTCACCTCGTCGAACAGCATCACGTCCGGGTTCATGGCCAGCGAGCGGGCGATCGCCACGCGCTGCTGCTGTCCGCCCGAAAGCTCGCCCGGGTAGCTCGTCTCCTTACCCTCCAGGCGCACTTTCTTGATCAGCCGGTAGGCGCGCTGCTCGACATCCGCCTTGTCCTGCTTGAGCACGTGGACCGGCGCCATCATGACGTTCTCGAGCGCCGTCTTGTGGGGGAAGAGGTTGTACTGCTGGAAGACCATGCCGACCTTCTTGCGCAGCTCGAGCTTGTTCAGATCGGGGTCGTTGACCTCGATGCCCTCGACCTTGATCGAGCCCTTTTGGATGTCGTTGAGGGCGTTGATGCAGCGAATCAGCGTGGACTTCCCGGATCCGGACGGCCCGATGATGCAGATCACCTCGCCCTTCATGACATCGAAGGAGATGCCCTTGAGTACCTCCAGGTCGCCAAAGGACTTGTGCACGTCGTTGATGCTGACCATCGGCTGATCGGGGGTCCACGTGCCGTTCTTGGATGTTTCGCTCATCTCGGCTGACCTTTTTCAAATCTTTACCGCGAACTTCCGCTCAAGATGGATGGTCCAGCGCGCGATCGGGTAGATGTAGACGAAGAAGACGACGAGCACGAAGGTATAGAAAGGGGCGACGAGTTCGGGTTTGTCGCCGAGCGCGTTCAACGCCTCGCGGGTCGATTTCATCATCTCCTGGACCTCCAGGATCGAGCACAACGGCGTCGCCATGGTGAGGATGGCGTACCAGTTCATCCACGGCGGGATCATGCGCTTGAAGCATTGCGGCAGGATGATCATCCACATCGTCTGACGGCGCGAGAAGGCGAGGCTTTCGGCTGATTCCCACTGCCCTATGGGGATCGAGAGGACGGCGCCGCGGACGATCTCGGCGATGTTGGCCATGATCGGCAGGCTCAACGCGAAGGTCGCCTTGGTCCAGCCGGGGATGTCGATCTCGCTGCCGCCGATCTTGACGCGGAACGGAAGCAGCAACATGAAACAGAACAGCAGCACCAGCCACGGCGAGTTGCGGAAGAACTGGGTGACCAGCCAGGC
>CAMYMY010000225.1 GCA_947259625.1 uncultured Kiloniellales bacterium
TCGATGGCCGAGACCTCGACCTGGCCGTCGTCGGTCTCCTGGACCAGCACGTTGCACGGCAGCATGGTGCCGATCTTGTCCTCGAGCTGCAGGGCCTGGTAGGCCAGCGGCGGGTTGCAGGCGCCCAGGATGCGGTATTGGCGGAAGTCCACGTCGAGCTTCTTCTTGAGGGTCGCCTTGACGTCGATCTCGGTCAGCACGCCGAAGCCCTCGGCCTGCAGCGCCGCCATCACGCGGTCGATCGCCTCGTCGAATGACATCTGAAGTGTCTTGCTGAAATGGTAGGTCATTCGCTCGCTCCTTCCGCTCCGCTGTTCGCCTTGTTCCCGACAGGCTCAACATAGGGCGGAAAACGGCCCAGACAAGGGACCGCGACCGGCGGGTACGCTGCGCTCAGGCGCCGAGCGCCGCGGCGCCCGGCATGCGGACCGGCGCTGCCCCGAGGCAGCCGCCGCCGTCGCGTAGCACCACCAGGGGATTGGCGAACTTGTTGGGCGAGACCAGGGCCTCGACCGCCGCGACCGGCAGGCGCTCCGCGACCGCGTCGATGGTCTCCAGCGGCAGGCGCCGATCGGCCTCGATCGTCGGTGACCCGTCGGCGTTGAGGCGCGGCAGGTGCACGGCCTCCTCCAGGGAAAGGCCGCAGTCGACCAGGAAGGAGACGAGCTGAAATACCGCCGGCAGGATACGCCGCCCGCCCGACGCGCCGAGCGCGAACCAGGGGGCGCCCTCTCGGGTCGCGACGACCGGGCACATGTTGGAGAGCGGGCGGACGCCCGGCGCGATCGAGTTCGGCCGTCCGGGCCGCGGGTCGAACCACATGACGCCGTTGTTCATCAGCACGCCGGTGCCCGGCAAGAGCACCTTCGAGCCGAAGAGCGACAGCAGCGTGTTGGTGCAGGCGACCATGTTGCCCGCGCCGTCGATCGCCGAAATATGGGTGGTCGAGCCCTGGCCCGCGGTGTCCCCGCTGTGGCCCATCTCCTCCAGCCGCCTAGCGGTGGCCGCGGCGAGCGCCTCGGCGTAGCTGGCGTAGGCGTCGGGGCCCGGAGCCCCCTTGGCGATCGCGGGCAGGCGGGCGAGCGCATCGGCGAAGGTCGGGCCGGCGCTGAGGCCCGGCAGCAGGTGGATCCGCGCGTCGCCCCGTTCGACGCTCAGGGGGGCGACGACCCGCGCCCGGTATCCGGCTAGGTCCTCGCGCGACAACACGCTGCCGGCGGCGCTGAGCTCGGCGGCCAGCCGCTCGGCCAGCCCGCCCTCGTAGAAGTCCCGCCGGCCGGCGGTCGCCAAATGCTCCAGGGTGTCCGGCAAGGCGCCCAGGTCGAGATAGTCGGTCCCGGTCTCGGCGGCCACCGGCGGCAGGCCGCCCGGCAGGTAGACGCCGCGCGCCGCCTCGTCGCGCGCCAGCATCCCGGCCTCGCCGGCCACCTTCAAGGTCGTCCACCAGTCGACCGGGTGGCCCCGGCGCGCCAGCGCGATTGCCGGCTCGAGCACCGCGCGCCAAGGCATCGTGCCGAAGCGCTCCAGCGCCAGGCCGAAGCCGTCGACCGTGCCCGGCGTCGCGATCGAGAGCGGACCGGCGACGTTCCGCTCCCCCTCGACGGCGGGCCAGCCGAACAGGTCGTCGTCGCGGCCGCCGCCGGCCAGCGGAAAGGCGGACGGGTCGAGCGCGCGCGGCGCGACTATCGAGAAGTCGACTACGTGGACGCGGCCCTCGGCCGCCAGATAGACCAGCATGTAGCCGCCGCCGCCCAGGCCGCTCATCCAGGGCTCCACGACGCCGAGCGCGAAGCCCGCGGCCACCGCCGCATCGACCGCGTTGCCGCCGGCGCGCAGCACCTCGACGCCGACCTCGGCCGCCCGGACGTTCTGTGCCGCGACCACGCCCTTCCGCGAGCGCGCGACCGGCTTCGCGATCTGCCACTGTTCGATCGGGCGGTCCATGGGCGCCATTCCTAATCTGGTGATCCATCCCGAGCTCGGGCCTCGGGCGGGAACAGACTATACCAACGAGCCAATGAATGAAGTCCTTGCGGACTGGCCCTCGTACTTCGACAAGCTCAGCATGAGGGCTTCAACTTGAGCCCCTCATCCCGAGCCTCCTCACCCTGAGCTTGTCGAAGGGCGAGGGACGGGGGGCGAGGCCCGAGTCACTTCGTTCGCCCGCTGGTGTTGTTCCGTTCCTGCGCTCGACCAAAGCGGTGATGTTTGGAACGCACAAAAGCGTCCCGGCGAGAGCCAGGGGCTCTACCGCACCTTCGTCAGGATCCCTATCCGGACCCGCGCCGGAGGACCGGCCGCCTCACCGCACCGGCCGCCAGGCGTCCGCCGCCGCCTCGGCCTGGCCGATCTCCTTGTGGTTCAGGCGCTTGGCCAGGATCTCGAGGTTCTGCCGGGCGCCGGGATAGCCCTTGCGGGCGGCCAGGACGAACCACTTGTAGGCTTCCATCCAGGACGCCCAGGCGTGTTCCCGGGAGCCGAGCAGCAGCCCCGCCTCGTACTGGGCGGCCGTGATGCCCTGTTCGGCCGCGGCGAGCGCCCAGCCGAGCGCCTTGCCGTCGTCCCGCGGCACGCCCTCGCCCTTCCGGTACAAGGAGGCCAGCAGGTACTGCGCCATGGCATTGTCGCGCTCGGCCGCCGGCTTCAGCCAGCGCGCCGCCGCCACCGGGTCGCGCGCCACCGCGCCGTCCTCCTCGCCCCGGCCGGCGCCGTGATAGGCGAGGAAGCCCAGGGTGAACTGGGCGCGCATGTGGCCCTGCGCCGCCGCGCGGCCGTACCATTCGGCCGCCTGCCGGTAGTTGCGCTCGACCGCCAGGCCGTCGCAGTAGAGCGAGCCCAGGTCGTACTGGGCCTCCGGATCGCCGGCCTCGGCCAGCGACTGCAGCGCCGCGAGCGCCTTGGCGTAGGCGCCGGCACGGTAGGCCTGCCAAGCCTGGTGCGCGTCGGCATTCGCCGCGGCTGGCGCCAGTGCGAGAAATAGTCCGAGAACGAGTGGGATCGAATGTCGCATGGCTTCGTTCCTCCCGATCTTCAGGCGTAACGACAGCCGACTGCTCGGAGTCCAAACGCCGAGCAATCATATAGACAGACTGCGCCGATGCGCCGAGGCGCGCCATGATCCAGGTCAAGGCGCCGCCGGGCGCGGCGACGAATGCCGCCGCTAGGCGGCGCGGACCTCGGCCAGGAACTTGTCGACCTCCTGGCGCAGGGCCTCGGACTGCTTGGACAGCTGGCCCGCGGCGTCGAGGACCTGGCTCGCGGACTCGCCGGTCTCGGCGGCGCCCTGGGTGACGCCGGAGATGTTCGAGTTCACCTCCCGCGTGCCGGATGCCGCGTTCTGGACGTTGCGGGCGATCTCCTGGGTCGCCGCGCCCTGCTGCTCGACCGCCGAGGCGATGCCGGTCGCGATCTCGTTGACCTCGCCGATGGTCTTGCCGATGCCCTCGATCGCCTTGACCACGTCGCCGGTGACGCCCTGCATGCCGGCGATCTGGCTGCCGATCTCGTCGGTCGCCTTGGCTGTCTGGGTGGCCAGGGACTTGACCTCGGAGGCGACCACCGCAAAGCCCTTGCCGGCCTCGCCGGCGCGCGCCGCCTCGATCGTGGCGTTCAGCGCCAGCAGGTTGGTCTGCTCGGCGATGTCGTTGATCAGGCCGACCACCATGTCGGCGGACTGGGCCACCTGACGGCCGATCTCGGCGATCGTGTTGCTGAGCTCGTCGGCCGCGGCGGAGACGGTCTCGACATTCGTGGAGGCCTCTTCCGAGGCGGCGGCCACGGTGGTCGCCTGGCGGGCGGTCTCCTCGGCCACGGCGGTCATGGACCGGGCCGTGGACTGCAGCTCGGTCGAGGCGGTGCCGACGGTGTCCACGACGCCGATCACGCTGGCCTCGAAGCCGTCGGCCAGCCGGCGCACCGCCTGCCGCTTGTCCGCCTCCGCCCGCTCTTCGGCGGCGCGCTGCTCCTGCTCTGCCTTGCGCTCGGCCTCCAGGCGCTCGGTCTCGCGCCGGGCCTTGTCCTCGGCCGCCGCGCGCCGCTCCTCGTCGTGTTTCGCCCTCTCCTCGGCGGCGCGCTGCTCGGCCTCCTGCTGCTCCGCCCGAAGCCGTTCGCGCTCGATTGCGTTCTCCTTGAATACCTGCACGGCGCGCGCCATCTCGCCGATCTCGTCGCGCTGGCCGGCCATGAGGACCTCGACTGCCGTGTCGCCCTCGGCGAGAAGTCCCATAACATTCGTCAGGCCCTTGATCGGATGTATGACGCCGCGGGAGACGACCCAGGCGCTTGCCCCGCCGACCGACACCAGCAGCGTCAGCACGACGACAACAACGATATGATGCAGTGTGTCGGCGCTCGCATTCATGTTGTTCGCGCTTGCCTGGGCCTTCTTCCGGGCGTCGTCGGAAATCTCGGACAGCAGGCCCTCGACCGTTTTTCCGGCGGCGGCCACCGGCCCCTGGAGGATTCCGATGGCCTGGTCCTGCGCGAAAGCGGCGGTCGCCTCGTAGACGCTCGCGGATTCCGTCTTGAACGTCTTCAGCGCCTCGAGAATCCGATTGGTGCGGTCTTGCGTGTCGGCGTCCGGCCTGCTCGCCGCGTAGTCCGTCAGCTTCGCGGCCATCTCCTCGTTCAACGCTTCGAACCTGGTGCGATCCTGGGCCAGCACAGCAATATCCAGCTGGGCCGGCGCGGCCCCGACCAGTGCCATCTGTCGCTCGAAGCCCAAGGACAAATCCGCCGTCACGGCCAGATCGACGAAACTGCCTTCGTAGAGGTCCTTGCCGATGCTTTGCATTCGCTGCGCGCCGACCACGGCAACAAGACCGACAGCGGCCATCGCAAGAAGCGCCGAGCCGATTATGGCCCAAAGCTTGGCAGCAAGTTTGAGAGTCATGATTGGAATCCTGCCCTTGGGCGCAAAGCGGTTGATTGACGTCGACGCCTGCCGGGCGGAGGTTGACCCGGCAGGCGTCGCGGCAAGAAACTACAAACGGGCGCCGATGGCGGCGACCTCGGCGATCAGCTTTGCCATTTCGGGTTCGGGAGCGCCTCTGGTGACCAGGGACAAGGGCTGCAGAACCTCCAGCCCTTGAAGCACGGCGACCGAGGAGTCGATGCTCGACGCATTGCCGAAGGTGATGGCGTTCGGCGCCTGGGCGACGACCTGTGTCTGCTGCGCCAGGGCCTTCATGACGCGACCGTTCTTCGAAAACGCACGACCTTGCATGAAGACGCTTTCGAGCACCGTACGCGTGCCGTGACCCTCGCGCTCGTTCACCACCAGGATCTTGCTGTCGGGGCCGCCCACCTCCTTCCAATTGGTGATCTCGCCGGCGAAGATATCCCTGACTTGCTCTTCCGACAGGGATTTGACCGGGTTGCTCGGGTGTACGACGAAGAAGATCTTCACACTGCCGACCCGATGGGCCTGAAGTCCCGTCGCATCCAAAGAGCCCGGCGCCTTGCGGTTGGTCAGCTCGACCGCGACCTCGAGCGGCGCCGAAATCATTGCCATGTCCGCCTTGCCCGTCGCCAGGTCCTTGAGGCCGTTGCCCGACCCGTTGGTGATGACCGCCAAGCTCAGCCCGGTTCTGCCCTCCAATGCGCCCTTGTTCGGCCAGACAATTTTCTTCGCGACGGTCGAAGAGCCATGTATACGGAAGTCGCTTGCGGCGAGGCTTGTGCCGGCCGTGGCGCCGAGGGCCACGGCCCCGAGCAAGGCGGCTGCCACGGCTGTGGATAGATGCTTCATCAATCTCGTCCCTCTTTCAGGTTCAAACCGGATCCCGTTCCAAGGCCGTGCGGGCGGCGCATCGCGCCTCGGCACGGCCCGTCGTGCGCCGGCGTCCGGCTGCGATGGCGGGCAGGGACACCGGCGACAAGATCGGATAATGCGAATAGATTATTGCAAATACATTAATTTCTTTGTGTATATCTTGGCGAGCTTCGCAAGAGCGACCGAACACCTCGCACGTCCTCCGGCGCTGCCGCGAACAGAAATGCCGCCGAGCCGGACCGCTCAGAGTTCCAGTTGCCGGTAGACGGATTTCGCCAAGGCGATCAGCTCGCCGCGGGCCAGCGCGCCGACCAGGGCGTAGCCGAGCGGGCCCTCGAGCCAGTAGAAGGCAGCCAGGCCCCGGTCCTCGGCGAAGCGAAACGCGGTCTCGCCGCCCGAGGTGTTGGCCGTCATGTAGGCGGTCACCCGGCGGCCCGCCTCGTCCTCATACATCAGCTGCGCCGCCGTGCCGTCCGCCGCGGGCAGCAGCCGGCCGCCCACCAGGCGGAACCCGTGGCCGCTCAGGTCGGGCGCCTTGAGCGGCACGCCGACCCGCTTGGAAAGCCACGCGACCAGGTGCGCCTCCTCGGCGCGCACCTCGACCGGATGGCGCACCTCGACGCTGAAGACCCGGTGCGCGGCCGCGGCCTGCTGGACCAGAAAGGCGCCGTCGCCGCGGGCCAGGCCGCTCGTCTCCGGTCCGCCGCGCAGCCCCCAGCCGGCGCCGAAGCCGACGGCCACGAGCGCAAGCGCGGCGGCGGCGCGGGCGAGCCAGGCAAGCGGCCGGCCGGGGCCTTGCCCGCGCGCCGCCACGAGCAGCCGCTCGGGAACGGTCTCGCTCCCGGGCTCGGCGAAGGCGGTGCGCAGCGCCTCGTTCTGCCGGCGATAGGCCGCCAGCCTGGCCGCTTCGTCCGGGTGTTCGGCCAGGTAGGCCTCGACGGCGGCGAGGCGCGCCGGATCCAGCCAGCCGTCGACGTAGGCCTGAAGGTCCTGCTCGGAGATCTCTTGCGGTCCGGCGGTCATTTCACCCTCCGAAGCGACGCCTTGGGCTCGGGCGCGTCGCCGTTCATGGCTTGGCGCAGGCGCTCGCGGGCGCGGCCCAGGCGCGACATGACGGTGCCCAGCGGCAGGTCCAGGACCGCCGCGACCTCCCGGTAGCGCAGCTGTTCGACGGCCACGAGCACTAGCACCTCGCGCTGGGTCTCGTCGAGCTGCGCGAGGGCGCTCAGCACCTCGTTCGCCGCCACGGTTTCGACCTGCCGGGCGGAGGTCGACTGCTCGGGGGCCTGATCGAGTGACAGGCTGGCCGGCTGCCTGGAGAGGCTGCGCATCTGGTTGGCGTGGAGATTGTGCATGATGGTGAACAGCCAGGCCCGCAGGTTTCCCGGCCGGCGCCAAAGCCCGCGCTTGGCGATCGCGCGCTCGAGGCAGTCCTGCACCAGGTCGTCGGCCCGGTCGCGGTCGCGCAGGAGCGCCCGCGCGTAGCGCCTGAGCGCGGGAATTTCGGCCTCCAGCCGGGAGGTGAAGTCGGGCATTGCGGCGCGGCTCTGGCCTGTGGACCGGAAGGGCGAGACGGCGGCCCGGTAAGGAGTGGGCCGCCGTCCCGCTACCGTCCGGAGCCTAGTTGACGCCCAGGATCGCCTTCGCCTTGTGCAGCGTCTCGACCGACTGCTTGTGTTGGCCGCTCTTGTGCTGCGCCGCGCCGGTCATGCGCAGGGTCCTAACCTCCTCCAGCTGCGCCGTCGAAAGCTGCGGGCTTGCGGCGAGCGCCGCATCGATCTTCTTGATATCGAGCGGGCATTGGCCGGCCGAAGCGGCGGTGACCTGAAGCGCAAGCGCCGCGGCGGCGAGGGAAATCGTGCGAACGAACATGTTGGGAGCCTCCCTAGTCGATGGTTGTCAACGATGGTTGTCGGCGACCGGCCCGCGTCAGCGGGCCGCCCGGAAAGATCAACACCATGCGAACCAGTCTTAATCCAGTTTTTTTTCGGACCGGCTCTTTTCTCGGGGGTCCGGCGCCAGGTTCACGCTCGCTTTCGCCTCCCGGCATCGTGCCGCCAAAGGACCGGGGCGGGCGCCAGCGGGCGGCCGCGGGCCCGGCGGTCCGCCTCCGGCATGACGTCGTCGGCGGGCCAGAGGCCGGTCTCGAGCGAGTCGGCATAGGCCGCCGGCAGGCCGCGGTCGCGCATCGCCGCCGCGGCCTTCTGGTGATCGTAGGCAAGCGCGTGGTGCGCGACCGCGATGCCGTCGTCCCTGGGGGTGAGCGTCGAGTACCAGACCCGCGGCGTGCCGTCGTTGGCCGGCAGGCCGATGGCGCCGGCGTTGTGCCACAGCCGGCCGTCGACGATCTCGGTGAAGGGCAGGCCGCAGTGCCCACCGATCACGCCCTCGGCTTCGGCCCGGGCGATCTCGGCGACCTTGTCCGCCGCCGGGGTGGCCGGAAAGACGTAGCGGTTGATCTGCTCGACGCCGCCGTGGATGGCGGCGATCCGGCGGCCCGCCAGGGTGAAGACGATGCGCCGGGGCAGGCCGCGCATCCAGGCCTTGGCGCTTTCGTCCAGCGCGCGGCCGGCGTAGGCGAACCACTGGGCCGACAGGAGGTCGCAGCTCGACCCCGCCGCGAAGCCGCAGCCGCAGTCCTCGGTCCCGCCGCCCAGGGACTCCTCGCAGTTGCCCATGACCACGGCGGCGCCGGCGCCGCGGATCAGATCGACCGTCGCCTGCGGGTCGGCGCAATAGGCCACCACGTCGCCGGTGCAGAGCAGGCGCGACGGCGGAATGCGGCGCCGTTCGGCCTCGGCCAGGAGCGCGCGGGTCGCCTGCAGATTGCCGTAGGGACCGCCGAAGACGAGAACCGGCTCGTCGAAAGCGCCCAGATCCAGGACATCCGTCATCGCGCCACGGGACCCTGTTGTTCCGCGCCGAAATTCCGGAAGACCCAGTCCAGCTTCCGCTGAAGCTCCTTGTTGTAGGTCTTGTTGACCCGCATTTCCGGCCGCAGGCGCCAGTCCTCGCTCTGTCTGGCGAGGGCCTCGGCCAGCGCCCAGCGGTGCGCGTAGCGCCGGCCGGCGAGGCGCGCCAGGGCCTCGACCTGCGCCTTGCTCAGCCAGAGCGGATCGATCCCGGCAAAGCCCGCCGGATCGAGGAACAGGTCCGCGCGCTCGGCGTAGATCAAGACCTGGGCGCGCGCGTCCGCGTCCAACCCGCTCAGCTTGTCGAGCGCGCCGCGGAACTGCCGGGCCGAGGCGAAGGTCCGCCCCGCCAGATCGCCGAGAGGCGCCACCGAAACGCCCTCGCGCGCGACGCGCTCCAACACCTGGTCGGACACGACGTAGGGGACCGGGCGGTAGACCTGTTGGTTGAACACGTTCTGCAGGAAGAACAGTCCGACGAAGCAGATCAGGCCGGCGATCAGCGGCGTCAGCACCCAGCCCGCGCCGATGCCGCCCAGCACGTGCCAGCGGATCGCCCGGCCGCCCCGCACGAGCCCGATGCCGAGCACCGCGCCGACCACGGCCTGGGAGCTCGAAACCGGGACCAGGGGTATGGTGGGCAGCCCGTTTTCCGCCAGCAGGCGTTCCAGACCCTCGGAGGCGAAGAGGAAGAGGACCAGCGAGTGGGCCACGACCGCGACCCAGGCGGCGACCGGCGAGAGCGGCATCAGGCTCCGGCCGACGGTCACCATCACCGCCCGGGAGTAGGTCACGACGCCGACGCCGATGGCGAGCGCGCCGATCAGGAAGAGCTGCTGGGTCGAGGAGAAGGTCACCAGGCCCAGGACCTTGAAGTCGGTGAAGGGCGAGGCGGGCACGAACACGCCCATGACATTCGCGATGTTGTTGGCGCCCAGGCTGTAGGCGCCGAAGGCGCCGGCCAGGAGCAGCCCGAGCCGGGTGTAGGCATCGGCGCGCAGAAGATGGGGCTTGGTCACGCGCAGCAGATAGACCGTCGCCTTGAACAGCAGCGCGGCGATCGCCGCGGCCAGCAGCGGGCAGACGACCCAGGTG
>CAMYMY010000226.1 GCA_947259625.1 uncultured Kiloniellales bacterium
CGCGTTCGTGATGTAGCGCTTGGTGCCGTTCAGGACATACGCGTCGCCGTCGCGCCGTGCCGAAGTCCGCAGCGCCGCTGCATCGGAGCCGGCATCCGGCTCGGTCAGGCAGAACGAGCCGACCATTTCGCCGCTCGCCAGCTTGGGCAGATAGCGGCGCTTCTGCTCCTCGGTGCCGTCGATCACGATGCCCTGGCTGCCGATCCCGATGTTCGTCCCGAAGGCGGAGCGGAAGGCGGGCGAGGTGTGGCCCAGCTCGATCGTGACGCGGACCTCTTCCTCGACGTCGAGGCCGATGCCGCCGTAGTACTCGGGGATCGACAGGCCGAACAGACCGAGCTCGCGCATTTCGTGGATCAAGCCGTCTGGGATGCGGTCGCTCTCGCCGACCTCGGCCTCGTGCGGCACCAGCCGCTCCTCGACGAAGCGCCGGATCGTGGCGATCAGCTGATCGAAGGTCTCCTGGTCCAAGCTCACGACTGTCCTCCCACGGGGCCTCGATATCCTTGTTGCTTACTGGCTGACGGCGGCCAGGAACAGCACCACCACGCCCGCGGCCAGCATCGTGAATGCGCCGTTCCATGTCCAGCTCACCCTCGTCCCCGTGACGCCGGTGACCCGCGAGAGGATCAGCACCGAGGCGGTGAAGGGCGAGCCGGTCAGCGCCAGGGCCCAGCCGGCCCCCAGTGCCAGGGCGATCGCCGTCTGGTCGACCCCCGGCAAGGGCGCCTGGGCCAGTGCCGAGCCCAGGAAGACGACGAACATGATCGGGCTGAGCGCCAGCTGCGCGGCCAGGACGACGACCGCGGTAATGCCGGTCAGCAACAGCAGCGGCGTCTGCGCCGCCCAGGCCGCCACGGTCGCCACTTGGTCGACCGGGATCATCGCCGCGGCCAGCGACCCGATGAAGCCGGCGCTGCTCAAGGTCAGCACCTCGGGCGAGGACGTGGGAAAGCCGTGGCGGACGATCCGCCGACCGCGCTCGAGGCCGTGGCCGAACGCCGGGCCGAGGCCTTCGGAGCTGCGCTGCAGCACGATCCAGGCAAAGGCGAAACACGGCACGCTCAGCATCAGGGCGGGCACCGTCGGGATCTCCAGGGCCTGTTTGGTCAGGACCACGGAGGCGATCAGCAGCACGCAAATCAGTGCCATGCTCCGGAGCGCGCGCCGCGGGGCGGGCAGAGCCGGCGCCGCCCGCCCGGCCCGCTCGCTCGCCCGACGCAGATGGCGCCAGCGCAGGCGGTCCTCGAGCCAGCCGACCAGGAGCACCGTCGCCGCCATGGCCAGGCCGAGCAGCAAGAGCCGATGCGCCTCGACCCCCGGCAGCAGCGTGAGTAGTAAAGCCTGGGTAATCGTCGTCGGCGACCAGGCGATAATCCAGGCGAAGCCGCGCAGCAAGGCCGAGAGCTGCCGGCGCTCGCGGATCTCGGCCAGGTGGGTCTCGCCGCTGCGCGCCGTGGCTGCGGCAACGCCCCGCTTGATCAGCGGACCGAGGAGGCTCAGCACGCCGAAGTTCAGCATCAGCCCCAGGAGGTGGCCGCCGGTATGGAGCGCCAGATAGCGCCGGCCCGGCGGTTGGCTCGTCAGGTATTCGCCGCAGTCGCGCACCGCCGGCGAGCTCTGCGCCGCCTCGCGCAGCACGCCCAGCAGCAGCAGGAACGACGCCAGATATGCGGCGGTGTCGAAGCCCGCTCGAAGCACCGCGGACGGCTCGTCCACTGTCACAGTGACGGCGCCGGTCAGGAGAACGGCAACGGCGAAAAGCGTCTTGATGCGCCAGACGTGCCCGGCGATCCCAGCCAGAACGAAGCAGAGGTAGCCGCCGATCGCCAGCTCGCCGGCGCCCGGAAGACCGAGAATCACCCGCCCGAGGGTCGCCAGCGCCACGACAGCAAGCGCCGCCGCGACGACACGCTCGGGCCAGGGCGAAACGACGGCCTGGACTCCGATCGACTGGTCAGCCGGCATGGCAGGACCCCCGGTCTGCGCGCGCGTTGTCGCCCATTTTCCCTTGTCGCTTCAGGATTCCACGAACGAGACCGCGAGTTTAGGCGGGCCGGCGGCAGCCCGGCAACACGTTGTCTTGCGCCTGTCGTGTCGCGCTACTCCGCGGCCGTCGCGCCGGAGGTCGCCGACTTGGCGTTGAGGCTCGCTTGTGCGGCCTGCGCCTCGGCCATCAGCCGGTCGACGATCGCCTCGACCGGCTCCAGCGCCGTGGCGAAGGCGGCGGCCTGGCCCAAGGACAGCAGCCCCTTGTTCCAGTCGCCGCTCGTATAGGCCTGCTTCTGCAGGACGCCGGCGACGTGGGGACTGTAGCGCTCGTGATCGGTGACGCCTTCGGCCTCCAGGGCGGCGACGGTCCGGGCGGTCTCGTTATCGAGGGCGCGGTAGGTGTTGCGCAGGGACTGCAGGACGAGCTGCGTTTCGGTCTCGCCGGCCGCCACGACCCGCTCCTTGTAGGCGGGGTGCGCCCAGATCTCCTTGGCCACGGTCATGCGCGTGCCCATTACGACGCCGTCCGCCCCGAACGCCATCGCGGCGGCCAGCTGCGCGCCGTGGCCGATACCGCCGCCGATCGCGACCGGCAGGGTCAGCTGCTGCGCCGCCAGGAGGCCCTGCACCATGGTGCCGATCAGGTAGACACCAGGGTGGCCGCCGCACTCCATCCCGACCACGCTGAGCGCATCCACACCCAGCTTTTGCGCCGACAGCGCGTGGCGCAGCGCGGAGACCTTATGAACGACCGTGCAGCCGGCGTCCTTGAGCCGGGGCAGCAGATCCTTCGGCGGCAAGCCCGAGGTCTCTATGAAGCGCACGCCCTCCTCGAGCAGGATGTCGGTATGGCCGCGCAGCATGTCGTTCGCCCCCGGCTGCTGCGACAGGTAGAGGTTGACGCCGAAGGGCCGGCCGTCGGTCAGCTCGCGGCAGCGGCGCAGCTCGTCGCGGAAATCGCGGGGATCGGGAAAGCTGCGAGCGGTCATGAATCCCAGAGCGCCGGCGTTGACGGCCGCGGCGACATAAGCGGCATCGGAGAGCCACATCAGGCCGCCGCAGAGGATCGGATGGCGGATACCGAACAGCTCGGTCAACCTGGTCTTGTAGAGGGCCGGCGTCATGACGAGAGCTCCTTCTTGCACGGAACGATCAGGGCGTCGACTGCTACCGCGCCCTCGCCTTCCGGCCGCACCAGGAAGGGATTGACGTCGACGCTCTCGATCCTGTTGGCGGCGGCCGCCGCGAAGCCGGAGAGCGCGGCGAGCGCCTTGGCCAGGGCCTCCTGGTCGGCGCGCGGCCGGCCGCGCAGGCCCTCGAGCACCGCGCGGCCCTGGATCTCGCCGATCATGCGCCGGGCCTCGTCCTCGCCGAAGGGCGCGATGCGGAACACGACGTCGCCGAGCGCCTCGGCGAAGATGCCGCCGAGGCCGAACATCACGGCCGGGCCGAAGACCGGGTCGTGCTGCACGCCGAGGATGGTCTCCACGCCGTCCCGCACCATCGGCGCCACCAGAACGCCATCCACAAGCGCCCCAGGCGCCGCCTCGGCCGCGCGCGCGAGCAGCGTCTCGTAGCCCTGCCGGGCCGCCTCGGGTGAGGCGACGTTCAGCAGCACGCCGCCGATCTCGGTCTTGTGGCCGATATCGCGCGAGTTGAGCTTCATCACCACCGGAGGGCCGATCTTTTCGGCGGCCTCGGCCGCCGCCTCGGCGGAGCGGATCAGACGCTCCTCGACCACCGGCAGGCCGGCGGCGGCCAGGATGGTTTTCGACTCGTGCTCGCTGAGACGCTCGTCGGGAATGGCGATCGCGTCCGCGGCAAGGGTTGGCGGCGGGTCCGCCGGCCCGCGTGCAAAGCTCCGGCCGAAGCCGGCCAGCGCCGCCACCGCCGCGATCGCCCGGCCGGGATCCTCGAAGACCAGGAAGCCGGCGTCCTCGTAGCGTTGGACGATGTCCGGCGGCGCGACGAGCGACAGGACGATCAGGCGCTCCGGATAGCGCCGCCGCAGCTCGCCGAGCGCGGCGAGCAGGTCGTCGACGATGTAGGGCGAGGCGGCCACCATGGTGAAGAAGGCGACGATCACGTCGTAGCCCCCCTCCTCCAACATCAGCTCGAGGTTCCTGGAGACCAGCGTGAGGTCGTTGAAGGCCTGTGCCGTGATGTCGACGGGATTTCGCGGCGCCGCATAGGGCAGCATCTCCTTCAGCCTGGCCTGCGCCGCCTCGGGCATGGCGGCCACGTCCAGGCCGAGGTCGCTGGCCGCATCGGCCATCTGCACCCCGACGCCGCCGGAGATCGTGACCAGCCCGATTCGCCGGCCCTTCGGATAGATGCCGGCGGTGCAGGCATAGGCAACGTCGAGCATCGCCTCCGTGCTGTCCGCCCTGTACGCGCCGTGCTGGCGGAAGACCGCATCGTAGATCGCATCCGAGCCCGCCAGGGCGGCGGTGTGCGAGGCCGCGGCCGCCGCGCCGATCTCGCTGCGGCCGACCTTCATGAAGATCACCGGCTTACCGGCGGCGCGGGCCAGATCGAGACTGTGCCGCAGGCCGGCGCCGTCGCGCACGCCCTCGGCATAGGCCACGATCACCTCGACGTCCTCGGCCAGCGCCGCCCAGGCGATGCCCTCGGCGATCTCGACGTCGCACTCGTTGCCCGTGGTGATCCAGTAGCGGACGCCCAGCCGCTTGGCCCTGGCCAGGGCGAAGACATGGCTGCCGTAGGCGCCGCTTTGGCTGACGATCGCGATGTTGCCGGGCGGCGGGGGACCAGCGTCCAGGCTGCTCGAGAAGGTTGCGTAGAAGCCGATCCCGGCGTTGAAGATGCCCAAACAGTTCGGCCCCACGACCCGAATCCCCGTGCGCCGGACGACCTCGGCGAGCCGCGCCTGGCGGGCCGCGCCCTCGGCGTCGGTCTCGGCGAACCCGGAGCTGAAGACCACGGTCGACTTGACGCCTTTGGCCGCACAGGCCTCCACGGCCTCGACGACGATCTCGGCCGGCAGGGCGACCAGCGCGCAGTCGACCGGGCCCGGCACATCGGCGATCGTCGCATAGCACTTCAGGCCCTGGACCGTGGCCCGGTTCGGATTGACCGGGTAGATCGGCCGCGCGAACCCGGCCTCGAGCATGTAACGCAACGGCCGCCCGCCGATCCGGGTCGGGTCGTCCGAGGCGCCCAGGATGGCGATGGCGCCCGGGTCGAGCAGCGGGCGCAGATCGGGCGCTCTGGCACCCTGGGGTCTCGGTCTATCGGGATCGGACACGATAGCGCCTGCCTGTTGCCAAACGGGACGATTGGATCATCTGCTTTACCATGTGTCGGATTGTATGCAAGATTCGCGCAATACAGAACAACGGCTCGCGCCTCCCGACGAGGGCCGAAAACGAAGACAGGGACAGGAACAGAGGAGACAATCATGAAGTTCAAGGCGATTCACCTCGCCGCCGCAACCTTGATCGCGGCCGGCGGACTGTCGGGCGCGGCCTTGGCCGGGGAGGTCAAGCTGCCCAAGACGATGGCCTGGACCGCGTACAACACCGGGACCACCGGCTACAACCAGTCGGTCGCCATCGGCAAGGCGCTGAAGGACAAGTACGGGGTCACCCTGCGCGTGGTGCCGGGCAAGAACGACATCTCGCGGCTCACGCCCGTCAAGGCCGGCAAGGTCGACTATTCGGCCAACGGCATCGCGACCTTCTTCGGCTCCGAGGGCGTGTTCCAGTTCGCGGACCCGAACTGGGGGCCGATGGCGATCCGGATGGTCATGAGCGCCAGCGGCTCCAGCAACCTCGGCGTCGGGGTCGCCGCGGACGTGGGCATCAAGACCTTCGCCGACCTGAAGGGCAAGCGGGTCGCCTGGGTGCGCGGCGGCGACGCGCTCAATGTCGGCGCCGAAGCCATGCTGGCCTGCGGCGGGTTGACCTGGGACGACGTGGAGAAGGTCGAGTTCCCGGGTTTCGGCGCGTCCTGGGACGGCACCGTCAACGACCAGGTGGACGCGGCCTTCGCCTCGACCATGTCGGGCTTCACCAAGAAACTCGAGGCCAGTCCGCGCGGCATCTTCTGGCCGCCGACCCCGCATGGCGACGCGAAGTGCTGGGACGGCATCAGTAAGAAAGCGCCCTACTTCGTGCCCAACACGGGTACGCGCGGCACCGGCCTGTCCAAGGAGAACCCGCACGAGGGCGCGCGCTACCCCTATCCGATCCTGATGACGCTGGATGGCCAGGACGCGGGCGAGGTCTACTCGCTGGCCCGCGCGCTGGTCGAGGA